>JAHJQU010000282.1 GCA_018819005.1 Pseudomonadota bacterium
ATCCAAATCACCTTTTGCCAGCACCGATGCTATTATGGAAGTGGTCGTTGTTTTTCCGTGGGCCCCTGCAACGGCGATACTGTATTTTAAACGCATCAGTTCAGCCAGCATTTCAGCCCTTGGTATAACGGGGATTGAGACTTGGGATGCGGCAACCACTTCGGGGTTGCCGGGGCCGATTGCAGAAGATGTCACTACCACATCCGCCCCCTCTATCTGCTCTCCTTTGTGCCCCCTGAATATGGTGCCTCCAAGTTTTTTCAGACGATCGGTTATATCGGTTAAAGCCGAATCCGATCCTGAAACCTCATAGCCAAGATTAAGAAGGAGTTCGGCTATACCGCTCATTCCGATTCCGCCGATTCCCACAAAATGTATATGGTATTTTTTCAGATACATGGTTAATCAAGCCTCATGCCTTCATCCTTCGGACTATTCACTACTTTATAACAGTCGTTCACTATAAATTCTGCGGCATCAGGCCTGCCGAATTTTTTTGCCTCGGATGCCATTTTATAAAGTTCTCCGGGATGTCCCGCGTAATATTCAATTTTTTCAGAAAGGATTTCAGCCGTTAAATTTTTTTCCAGGATCATTTCTGCCGCGCCCGAATCCGAAAGGGCGCGGGCGTTTAAAGCCTGATGATCATCTGCGGCATAAGGATAGGGAATAAAAATTGCTCCCAGCCCCATGGCTGTGACTTCCGCAACAGTTGTAGCGCCGGCCCTGCAGATTATCAGGTTTGCTCCGCTGTACCTCTCTGCCATATCTTCAAAGAATGGTTTCACCGTGCATGAAATCCCCGATCTTTCATAGGCGCCGGCGACATATTCTTCATCCTGGGCTCCTGTCTGGTGCACAAAGAAATATTTTTCCCTGTTCTTAAGAAACGGCAGGGCTCCGATGACCGCCATGTTTATTCTATGAGCTCCCTGGCTTCCTCCAAGGATTAGAACAGTAAATGGCGTATTGCTGCCTGATGAGTCGTCAGGAACATTTTTACCGGCGGCATCGATAATTTCTCTTCTTAAGGGGTTTCCGGCAAGAATCGCCTTTTGAGGGGAAAGCCTTTTTTTTGTCTCTTCAAACGAGACGTAAACGCGGTCGGCAAACCGGGACAGGATACGGTTTGTTATGCCCGGTATGATATTCTGCTCATGCAGCGCTATTTTAACGCGCAGAAGCCGGGCCGTGATAACAAGAGGCCCGGAAGAATAACTTCCAACCCCGACAACAAGATCCGGTTTGAAATTCCGTATTATTTTAAATGACTCAAACATGCCCTTTGGTATTTTTAAAACAGATCTTAACTGTTTCAGATAACCACGTCCTTTTATGCCTTCCGCCGAGATGCTTTTGTGATTAAAGCCGGCTTTTTCGACCGTTGTTTTTTCAAAAGTATTTCCTGCCCCGACAAAAAGAATTTCGCTCCCGGAATCCTTTCCGGTAAACGCCTGTGCTATGGCGATTCCGGGGAAAAGATGACCGCCCGTACCGCCTCCGGCAATGATAACACGCAGGCTTTTACCGACGGTGCCGTATGTTATTGCCTGTGCGGAGTTTGCGGTATGCTTTGAGCTTTTCCGGTTCTCTGTCATGCTTTCCTCGGATGCCTGAAGGCATATGGCTGTTTATGCGCCCGGGTTCCTATGTTCATGAGTATTCCTATCGACGCCATGTTGACAAGGAGTGATGTTCCTCCGTAGCTTAAAAAGGGTAGAGTAAGACCCTTTGTCGGCAGCAATCCCAGGGCAACACCCATGTTTGTACAAACCTGAATAGCTATTGCGGATGTAATCCCTGTTGCCAGAAATGTTCCGAAGGAATCCTCCGCGTTTTTCGCGATAATGATTCCTCTCCATAATATGAGCACATACAGTGAAAGAATGATTGTTACCCCAAGAAGCCCCAGTTCTTCTCCGATAACAGAAAATATAAAATCGGTATGGGGTTCGGGAAGGTAATGAAGCTTCTGATAACTTTGCCCTATGCCTGTTCCCCAGATTCCCCCTGTTCCGAAGGCCATCAGGGAATGGATTATCTGGTATCCTTCGTTTGCGGAGTATTGCCAGGGATCCCAGAAACTCATCAGCCGTCTGGCCCTGTATCCCGCGCTTATCATGTAAATGTATCCTATCGGTACGAGCAGCAGTAAAGACGGGGCAAGATGCAGTATACGCACACCCGCGACGAAAAGCATGAGCCATGTTATTGCGCCCAGTATCACAACAGAACCAAAATCCGGCTGCAGAGCTATAAGGGCAGTCAATATTCCCAGCACAAAAACGTGCGGCAAAAAGCCAACATAAAAGTTTTTAAGCTCCCCGGTTTTTTTATCCAGAGAATAAGCAAGATAAATAATCATGGCAAGACGGGCGAATTCGGAAGGCTGGACTGTAAATCCGCCAAGACGGAGCCATCTGGCAGAACCCCCTGCGGAATATCCGATGCCCGGGATAAATATTGCCCCAAGCAGAATTATTGCGGTTATTAAAACCGGATAAGCCATGGACTTCAAATGACTGTAAGGAAAATGCCTCCCGCAGACCAGTCCGACAAAACCGGTCATCGCGAACAGAGCCTGCTTTTTCAGAAAATAGAAGTCTGTTCCGAATTTCTTTAAGGCAAGAACGGAACTTGCGCTGTAAACCATTATTATTCCTATCGTCACCAGTATGAGAACAGGAAACATAAGCTTTAAATCATAATGGTCGAGAGATTCTTCGGCCGATATATATGACCGCCTGTCACGTTTCATTATTAACTTCTCTTCTCTTCAGTGTTTCAACCGCCCTGCGGAAGATTTCCCCCCTGTGCGAATAGCTTGTGAACATGTCAAAACTTGAACAGGCCGGAGACAAAAGCACGACATCGCCGGGCTCTGCCGAGCCGTAAGCAAAGTTAACGGAATCTTCCATCGATTCTGCCGAAACAGTTTCAACAATATCTCCAAGAGATGCTGTTATCTCCTCTCTTGCTTCTCCAAGAACAATCAGTTTTTTAACGTGTTTTATCACGGTATTTTTCAGAAGGCTGAAATTGCTTCCTTTA
>JAHJQU010000283.1 GCA_018819005.1 Pseudomonadota bacterium
CTTCAATAATGCTTTGAATTATGTCTCTCATGCTTTTTTTCTTTCCGCACGAATCTCGTTAATATACCGGCCTGATTCACAGCCAAGCTCTTCCGCTTTTTCAAACTCCTTCATGGCATCACCCAAAAGACCGTGCTTGTGGTAAATTTTCCCGAGTCTTTGCCTGAAAAGCCCGTTGTCAGGAGATATTTCGACGCTCTGACGGCAGAAAGAGAGGGCAATATCATGGTTTTTACCATTTTGATCATAGAGCAATCCGAGAGAAGATAATGAAGCGGCATCGTTAGGATTAATCTTTACTGCTTTCTCATACGCCTCTTCAGCTTCATCAGCCATATCTGTTGCCGTAAAAATTTCACCAAGATAAAAAAGAGCACGGCTTGATTCAGGTCTTAATTTTAAAGCCTTTTCAAGATATATTCTCCCTTCTTCAGGCTTTCCCAGTTCAAGGAGAAGCTTCCCCGTCTGAAAATCTATTTCGAACAGATTTTCCCCAAGGCTACCGGCTTTTAAGAAGTGTTTGAGAGCTTTCGTTTTTTTCCCCATAAGCTGGTATGAAAGGCCTGCATTATACATGGGCATTATCTCTGCCGGCGAAAGTCTGATAGCCTCTTTAAATTCCTTGATGGCTTTTGAAAAATCTCCAAGAACAGCGTAGCAGACTCCAAGACTGTTATGAACATTCACATCGGTCGGATCGAACAAAAGGGCGGTCCTGAACTCTTTTATAGCGCCGTTTATATCTCCGTTCTGGTAAAGCTTGTCACCACTGATATTAAGACTCACGGCATCAAAGGCTACAATACTGCCCGGACCAAAATAATCGGCATGTTCAAGCGCTTTCCGGGCATTTTCAATGATTTCATTTTTTTTGTAACTGAAAGCCGGATATGCAGCCACACCTGATGTGACGGTTTCCTTTCCTCTCTTCTCAAGATTCACTTTTATTTTGACGGCAAGGTCTAAGCATCCTGCAGAATTTTTATCAGGAAGATAACATCCGAACTCGAATCGGTCCAGCCGGCCCCAAAACCCATTTTCGGGTCTGCATGCATCATCAATAGTCTTTGCAACTTCACTTATTATCCTGTCTGCCCGCTCCCTGTCCTGCTCATTCACCTCGCGGTTCATATCGTCAATACGCATTATAATTGCGCTAAATACGTGGTAAGATGTAAGAAGTTTCAGGGCATGTTCTGAAAAAGCATCTCCGCTCAGCATGCCGGGAAAGAGCTTGTTTAATACGTCTCTCTCACCGCCGTCTTTCGTTTTGCCGTAATATTTACCCAATGGCCCAAGTTCGGCTTTTGACAGCAGGAATTCCTTCGAGCTGCTGCGGTTATGAAATAAAATGTTTTTATCCCGGCCTGTAGTCTGCTCCATTATTAATACCTTATAGATAGTTTAATAAAAATTCCGAAATCCCGTCACTCCCGTGAAAACGGGAGTCCAGAATTGGTCGAAAAAACTGGATTTCCGCTTTCGCGGAAATGACATTAAAGAGAAAATTTAGGCTATGGTCTATCATTACCGTTTCGTGTCTAAAACATTGTTTAAAGCGTTTTTAACAGTAGTAAGCTCCTCTTCCTGAACTGTCCTCAAATCCATAAGAAAGCAATCATCTTCAATCCTGCCTATCACAGGCGGCGTGTTTTCGCGCATCCTCTTTTCAAGTGAGTTCGCGGAAACTCCTTCGATTTTGACCGCAATGCATTTGCTGGGAAGATCAAGAAGCGGAAGTGAGCCGCCTCCGGCTTTCGAAGATCTGTTCACAAGAGTTATGGAAAGGGCAGGATTATTTATTTTCGAAAGTAATTTATAAAGTTTGTCGGCCCGTTTTTTTATCAAGTCAAAAGGAATCGTCAGCATTCGGAGAGTAGGTATAAGATGCACCGCTTTTTCGGGATCCCTGTACAGCCTGAGCGTGCTTTCAAGGGCGGCAAGTGTAAGTTTATCGATACGAAGAGCCCTTGTGAGAGGATTTTTTTTGACGCTGTCAACCACATCTTTCTTTCCCACAATTATTCCCGCCTGGGGACCGCCAAGCAGTTTGTCTCCGCTGAAAGTCACAACATCCGCTCCCGCGGACACCGATTCCTGAACGGTAGGCTCCTTCGAAAGGCCGTATTTTGAAAAATCAATGAAAGTTCCGCTTCCCAGATCCTCCATGACCGGAATCTGCCGCTTTGCACCGAGCTCAACTAGCTCTTTGAGCGTCACGCTCGCGGTAAATCCGACTACGCTGTAGTTGCTGGTATGGACTTTCAGCAGCAGGGCCGTATCGTTTCCAATCGCGGCGATGTAATCTTTGAGATGGGTTCGGTTTGTCGTGCCGACCTCTTTCAATATGGCCCCACTTTTTGCCATGACATCGGGTATCCGAAACGAGCCGCCTATTTCTACCAGCTCACCTCTTGAAACAATGACCTTTCTGTTCTTAGCGATTGTTTCGAGGCAAAGCAGAACCGCCGCCGCATTATTATTTACAACCATTGCAGCTTCGGCGCCGCTTATTTCGCACAGAATTTCTTCAACGCAACTGTATCTTGAGCCCCGTTCCCCTTTTGCAAGATCGAATTCAAGATTCGAATATCCGGTCGCAATTGCATGCATATTCCCAGCGACTTCTTCAGCAAGGACAGAGCGACCGAGGGTCGTATGAACAACAACGCCGGTTGCGTTTATCACGCTTTTCAGATTAGGTGTCATGGCTTTGCCGACAGCCGCTTTTGTTTTATCAAGAACAGGAATATCGGTTAAATCATTTTCGTCAGGACACTGATCACCTCTCAATATGCCGGCCCTCAAATCTTCAACAACCTTTCTTGCCGCCTGAAGAAGAACCGACCTGGGAATTTTTTCAAAGGAGGGCTCTGCTTTTGAAAGTTCAAGAATATGGTCTATGCCGGGAAGCATTCGCAAAAGAGCCTGCTGTTTTTCATTCAATTCCATATAGATAAGTTGGTTTCTGGTTTATGGTTTCTGGTTTATGGTTTCTCAACCGCTTGACCCCTTGACCCCTTGAATCCTCGAATCCTTAGATTATCTTTTTCCATATCATTTTAAACTTAATTAATTCAACATATTTCTTAATATTTACTCATAAAGATTTTTAGACAGGATGAACAGGATTTTGCCTGTCCGGATGCCGGACAGGCAATAAGCCATCGCCTGCGGCGAGGGAAACGAGGGGTTAGAGTCTGATCACTGACAACTGATAATATCCTGTCAGATAAGTTTTTATCTTCATGAAAAGCTTATTATGTGGTATATGCCTGAAAAATCGGTTTATGATTTGTGTAACAGGCTGAAGGCTATCGGTAACTTCAGCCTTCGGTCTTCGATCTTCACAGCTTTCAGTATAAGGAATGATCCATGAAAAACATACTTGTCACAGGCGGCTGCGGGTTCATCGGGTCAAATTTCATTCGGTATCTGTTAACTGAAACAGATTTCGACGGGCGCATTATAAATGCAGACAAACTTACTTACGCGGGGAACATTGAAAATCTTGCCGGAATTGAAGAGGCTTTCCCGGGCCGATATTATTTCAGCAGAACCGATATATGCGACCTTATGGAGATGTCGGCAATATCCGAAATGTATGAAATTGACACCATATGCCATTTTGCAGCCGAGTCACACGTTGACCGTTCAATTGCAAAACCCTCGGATTTTATCCATGCGAACATTGTCGGCACCTTCTGCCTCCTTGAACTTGCAAGGCTGCACAGCAACAGGATAGCCCTTTTTCACCATGTGAGCACAGATGAGGTTTTCGGCTCTCTCGGCAAGGCCGGATTCTTTACCGAAAACACACCATATAATCCAAGCAGCCCTTACTCGGCCTCAAAGGCCGCCGCAGACCACCTCGTAAGATCATACGCGATTACCTACGCCATTCCTGTGACAATCTCGAACTGTTCAAATAACTACGGACCTTACCAGTTTCCTGAAAAGCTGATCCCTCTCATGATTTTAAACTCTATTGAAAACAAGCCTCTTCCGGTTTACGGAGAAGGAGCAAACGTACGCGATTGGCTGTATGTAAAAGATCACTGCAAGGCAATATGGGAGATAATGAAAAAGGGTCGCCGGGGTGAAACATATAATATCGGAGGCGGGTGTGAAAAAGTGAATATCGAAGTGGTCGGAATCATCTGCGACCTTGTTGACAAAATACTTCCCGGGACAAACGGAAACCCCCGGAAAAGCCTGATAACCTTTGTAAAAGACAGGCCGGGCCACGACTTCAGGTATGCCATGGATTTCGGAAAGATGAAAAAGGAGCTGGGATGGACGCCTTCTGAAACATTTGAAACCGGAATCAAAGAGACCATCTGCTGGTATATTGAAAACCGGGAATGGGTGGAACGGGTAAAAAGCGGTGAATATATGGACTGGATGAAACAACAGTATGAAAACCGGCAATAACTTTATGGAGAACTGAATATGAAGCGTGCAAAGGATTATATTATATTTTCACTCGATGTTTCTTCTGCGGGAGAGGCCAGACATTATATCAGTCTTCTTTCAGAACATGTTGGTATGTTCAAGGTGGGGCTTGAACTTTTCATCCGATCGGGACCTGAAGTAATAAAAATGATAAAAGATATGAGCCAGGCCGGGATTTTCCTTGACCTTAAACTTCATGATATCCCTGCAACCGTAAGGCGGGCCATGGCAAGCATCGCTGAACTGGGAGTAAATCTGACAACGATTCACTGCGGAGAAACAAGAGAAATGCTTAAAGCAGCCGTTATCGGCAGCAGCGGTGAGGTTGGAGTTCTCGGAGTAACCCTGTTAACGAGCATATCGGCCTATGACATTCAAAAAGCCGGGTTCGAAGATCAGTACTCCGCCGACATTTCAAGGCTTGTTATGAAAAAAGCCCAAATGGCAAAGGATGAGGGCTGTACAGGAGTTGTCTGTTCAGGTCTTGAAGTAAAGATGATAAAGAATGCCTTCGGGAAGGAATTCCTTGCCGTTACACCCGGCATAAGACCTGCCTGGACTCTGGCCGAAAAGGACGACCAGAAGCGCGTAACAACACCCGC
>JAHJQU010000284.1 GCA_018819005.1 Pseudomonadota bacterium
CGGAAACTTAAGGAAATGGCCAAAAACCCCGAATGGTTATCACAGGCTTTCCATACCGGTTTAATACAACTTATGGCGCAGAAAGGTACTTTGCCCGATATTCAGATTACCGAGAGATTGGGAAACATGGTCGGTCTTCTGGACAAGGTTTCAGGCTCACTGGAAAAAGAAGATAAGGAAAACATATCAAAACGCATCGGAGAAGATATTGTCACAACTGATCCTGATATGGCCTCCGAATTGACAACGCAGAACATGGAACATCTTTTCGGCGGTATGCTTCTGCAATCTCTTATCAGCAAACTCGAAGATATCAAATATGCCGGTGCGCAAAAAACAGGAGATGGCGCCGCTGCTGGTCAGGGCGAAACAGGCGCAGATGAAACCGGTTTTAAAACAAGGCTTATTCAGATTTCCGAAAAATTTTGCTTGAGCCTGAAAGAAAATGAAAAGACTTTATTTGATAAACCGCTGATGTCGGCTCTGCCCAAGATTATCAGACAGCTTATCGCCCAGAAAGAACTGGAAACGATGAAAAAGATCATCAGCAGCCTGATCGATAAGCTGTTCAGTGAAAATGCCGAGGTGCGCGCCCGCGCCGCCAAAGCCTTAACCGATATTATCGAAAGCCTTCCGCCCGGGCGTAAAACAGAAATTATTGAAAGCATATCAGGACGATTAATCGAATGGATCAAAATCGAAACATCTGTAACTCCGGCCTATAAGACTGTCTGCAAATACCTGCAAAACGTCGTGCAGGGTTTTATCAATCAGATGCTGTTTGCTGAAGCAATTCCGTTTCTTGATGTTTTCAACGGCATTAATTCAGGCACGCCGGAAAAGAATGACGCAATACGTGAAGCCTGCGCACAGCTTATCCGCGACCTTGCAACCGAAGAGAATATCACTCTTCTTTTCAAAGAATTCCATACGAATGAACATGATAAAAAGGACGATGCCGGCGAAATATTATCGAGATTTGGTGATATCACACTGAAATGCATGCTTGATAATCTTATGGAAAGCAATGACGGGAATGAGCGTGTGCGTACGATGCACCTGATTATCGGAACCGGTCAAAGAGCCGTCCCTCTTGTACTGGAACGTATCCATAGAGACGCGCCATGGTATTACCTTCGGAATATCGCCTATATACTTGGGCAAATCGGCAATGAAGAAAGCGCCGGAGAGCTTCAGCCGTTTCTGCTACATGAGAACGAGCGACTGCGGCAGGAAGCTTTAAAAAGTATTTCCCGTACCGGTGGAAATCAGATAGGGAAACTGCTTATCACCGCATTGAACGGCACGGATGAAAAATTCAAGCTGAGCGTCATTGAGGCGCTCGGCAACGCAAAAGCAGCGGACATTGTGCCAGATCTTCTGAATATACTTAAAACCAGACCCTTTGTAACGACGGCCGCCCGGATCCTGATGGAAGAAAATATCTGTGTCGCCCTTGGCGCCATTGGTTCCCCGGAAGCAATACCCGTTCTTTCTGATATTGCCGAAACAAAATCATTTTTCAGCATAAGCACTTATCCTGAAAAAGTAAAAGCCGCAGCCGTCAGAGCTCTGGAATCTCTCAGAAAGAAGCAGGCAGATTAGACTTTGAGCGGTTCACGGGCAGGAGGTTTCCCTGATACATAATCAGAGATTTTTGCATAACATCTGATCTTTCGTCATGTCGGGATATGACGAACGTGTGTTATTCAAAGCTTTCAATCAGTTTCCTTCTATGAATCCGGGTTTCCCGAATGCCGGTTCAGGGTAGTTGTAAAATCCTTTCCCGCTTTTTACCCCGAGGAACCCCTTCTCGACATACTGCTTCAGAAATGCCGCATTGGCAAGGAACTGCGGATCTTTGGTCGTATTGGCCCAGTAATCGGTGACCTTCCAGGCAGTATCTATACCGATGCTGTCCATTATCCCGAATGGCCCCGCGACGGTGCGCATAACACCCATCCAGGCACGATCAATATCTTCTATAGTTGCCACATTATTCGCGGCAAGAGTTTGAGCCGATTTAAGCAATTCCATGAGCATGGCATTAAATACATATCCGAAATTCTCCTTTTTAAGCATGATGGGCGCCTGCCCTATCCGTTCGGCAAAGGCTTTTATCAGCCCTGTGGTTTCTTCTGAAGTGCCCGGATGCGGCATGATATCGACAATATTGGTTACGCGGACATCGTGAAAATGAAAGGCTGCAAATTTGTCGGGCCGGCCTGTTGCTTCAGCAAACATAGAGGGTATCAGTGACGATGTATTTGTAGTAAAAACAGTATGAGCCGGGCAGATTTTATTAAACTGAGCAAAGACGCGACCTTTAAGCTCCGGATCTTCAGGCACCGATTCACTGACGAAGTCGGAATTTTCCCCTGCTTCTTGGGCATCGTATAACATCTTAATTCTTTTCAGCGAAGCATGGGCGCTTTCTTCAGTCAACCGCCCGGCAGCCATATACGTTTTGGCCAATTTGCCTATCCTGTCCTTTGCCTTTTCAAGCGCGCCCTGCCCCACATCATAAAATATCACATCGTATCCGCTCACGGCGCACTGAAAGCCGATCTGCTGCCCCATGTTTCCGGCTCCGATGATCAATACCCGCCTGACGTCATCAATATTCATTTCATCAATCCTTTTCATATTTTCATGTCATCATTTATGCCTTCATAAAAAGTCGTTCTCACACAAAGATCACGGAGAACACAGAGAAAAACCCGAATGTTTTGAAGCTCCGCGCAGCAAGCTACGGGGATTGCACTCGCTATTTCGGTTCAATATTCCCTACTTCGTGCCTTTGTGCCTTCGTGTGAAAAGTTGACTTTTTACGAAGGCTGGAAAGGTTTTTTATTATATACGGAACATGACTGTCAACCTGTACCTTATTTATATGAAAAGTGAAAATAGTCAGGAGCAAGAAACAGGAAGCCTGAGGTGCTGAGATGGGGTCGAGCCAAGAAGCCTGTTTTACAAAGACGTAGGAGGAGAGTTTAAGGAGTAATCAATTCTTTTGTTTTTTCCATACGGGCCGGATTTATGAAAACAGATTCTGTTACACTATTCTTACCGCGCATATCGGCATAGTATGTTCTGATTTCTCTCATA
>JAHJQU010000285.1 GCA_018819005.1 Pseudomonadota bacterium
GCGGACTCGGATATATTGCATACAGCCGCTATATCGCAAACACAAAGTTCACATGCTGAAAGCGCAATAACTATTTTTAATCTGGTCGGATCACTAAGAGATTTAAAAATTTCTACAAGCGAATCAACTATCCGTGATTCCGGAATTTTCTCTGCAGCGATTTTGACTTTATCCATATGTATTATTTTTTCCTGGCAAGTGACCATGCTTTCCTCCTAATATATGAATATATGTTCATATGTCAAACTATAAATCTTTTGTCAACAGCGATTTTTATTTTTGTTCGGAAGCTGTTGCCCTATAGGCCACCCTGATCGCCACATTAATTTAAATCCGTAAAATAACAGGATAAACCGCTTGACAATGGCTCATTGGATGATATATCTGTAATCAAAATCCGCCCAGGATTTTTAGAGTTCTGCAGGATAGATGTAGCAAGCGTGTGAGGTTCAGCGGAACCGGATATAACGAATTTGATTCAGAAGGAGATCGTTAATGGCGGCTCCATTAATCAACATCCATCTCGAGCTGTCTCGTCGCATGCTCGAACTAACCGGCGGCAGGCGTAACCGCGTTTTTGCGTATCAGCAGTATCTATCGGTGCTTTCGGAAGGAACGGAGCCGATATGAACCCGAAAATGCGGAAAATCAACAGCGCGCTTTTCGACTCCTTTGTGAACAGATCTGTCCCGGAAGCTTACTCCCAATTGCTGATAGGGCCATTTAATGAAATCTGAAAAAATTACTCTCTCACAGCTCGAATCATTTCTATTCAAGGCGGCCGATATTCTGCGCGGCAAGATGGACGCCTCGGAGTTCAAGGAATTCATTTTCGGGATGCTCTTTATCAAGCGCCTTTCGGACGAATTTGACAGAAAGCGAATGCAGCTCAGAAATACGGACTTTGCCCGTTTTAAAGATCAGCCCGACCTTTTAAAGGAGCTCCTTGAAGACAAAACATCCTATGGTGAAACTTTTTTCGTCCCGCTCCGCGCCCGCTGGCATGAGTCATGGACCGATGAAAACGGCGATGAGGTTCCCCCGCTTAAACACCTTAAGCACGACATCGGCAATATGCTCAATAAGGCCATCGCTGCCGTTGAAGACGAAAACGATGCCCTGGCCGGAGTGCTGAAAAACAACATCGATTTCAATGCCGTCAAAGGCAAGACCAAGATTCCTGACCAGAAGTGGAAGGATCTGCTCGACCACTTCAATCAACCCCAATTTGTCCTTGTCAATGACAATTTCGAGTT
The DNA here is from genome assembly GCA_018819005.1 of Pseudomonadota bacterium. Taxonomy (GTDB): domain Bacteria; phylum Desulfobacterota; class Desulfobacteria; order Desulfobacterales; family RPRI01; genus RPRI01. The sequence continues at coordinate 1,257 of JAHJQU010000285.1, forward strand.
TCCTGACCTGCTGGGCGCGGCCTATGAATACCTGATCAAGTTCTTTGCCGACAGTGCGGGGAAAAAAGGCGGCGAATTCTATACACCCGCCGAGGTCGTCCGGCTGTTGGTGCAGCTCACCAAGCCGGAGGCGGGCAACGAGATCTACGATCCGACAGCGGGTTCCGGCGGCTTTCTCATTCAGGCCCATCAGTACGTCGAGGAGCAGGGGCAGGACCCAAACGATCTGGCCCTTTACGGGCAGGACTCCAATGGCACGGTCTGGTCGATTTGCAATATGAACATGATCCTGCACAACATCACCCGTTTCACCATTGAAAACGGTGACACGCTTGAGGACCCGTTGATTCTGGAAAACGGACAAATCCGAAAGTTCGACCGGGTTCTGGCCAATCCTCCGTTCTCCCAAAATTACAGCCGGGCAAGCCTGAAGTTTCCCAATCGCTTCCGTGAATGGTGCCCCGAGACCGGCAAGAAGGCCGACCTTATGTTTGTCCAACACATGCTGGCCAGCCTTAAATCCAACGGACATATGGCTACTATCATGCCTCATGGTGTGCTCTTTCGGGGCGGCAAGGAAAAGCTGATCCGAGAAATCTTTATCAACGACGATGTTATCGAGGCTATCATCAGCCTGCCGCCCGGGCTTTTTTACGGCACCGGCATACCCGCATGCGTGATTGTTGCCAACAAGAACAAACCCGACGCCCTGCGTGACAAGGTGCTCTTTATCAATGCCGATCGCGAATACGCCGAAGGCAAGACCCAGAACAAACTGCGCCCCGAAGATATCGAAAAAATCGATTTCACATTCACCCACAAACGCGAGATTCCAAAGTACAGCCGCCTGGTCGACAAATCTGAGATCATCGAGACCCATGACTACAACCTCAACATCCGTCGCTATGTTGACAACACCCCCGAACCGGAGCCGGAAGATGTGCAGGCTCACCTCATCGGCGGCGTGCCTGAGGCAGAGGTTGAAGCCAGACAGGCCGACTTCGCAAAATTTCATATCGAATCCGCCACACTGTTTCAGGCCGAACGCCCGGAGTACCTTGCCTTTTGCCCGGCTATCGATGCCAAGCCAGCCATAAAGGCCACCCTGGAAGCCGATCCCGCCCTCAACCAAATCATTGCCGCCCATCACGATACCATGGAGGCATGGTGGGCCATTGCACGGGATGATTTTGCGCAACTGCGCCATGCTCAAAACGGGGGCAAGAAAATGCCCGAGGTCCGCCATGAACTGCTCAACACCTTGAAAGATAAGCTTATCCCCTTATCCGTATTGGACGAATTCCAGAGCGCCGGAGTCTTTGTTAACTGGTGGCAGCAGATCCGATTCGATCTGAAAACCATCATCTCTACCGGCTGGCACCACAGCCTGATTCCCGATGATTACCTTATCGCCGCCTGCTTCCAGGCTGAAGCCGACGCCATCGAAACCCTCGAAGCCCAAATCAGCGAGGCCCAGAGCGAATTGGCCGAAGCCGTGGAAACCGCCCAGGAGGTTGCCTCTTATGAACCGGATGAGGGTGAAAAAGTCACCGCCACCATCATCAAAAAAGCCCTTAAGGATCTTATCGACGACCTCAAGGGGAGCAAAGGCGACTCCGCCCGGAAGGAACTTAAAAATCTCCAGGACAAGGACAAGGCGATCAAGGCCATCGAAAGTCGCATCAAGGATGTCAAGGCTACCCTGAAAACCAGGACCGACGAGCTGGCCCTCAAACTCCAGCTAAAACGTCTGGGCGGAAAAGAATTCAAGGTCGAAAGCCTGGAACTGATCCGGCAGGTGGAAGTTCAACTGGCCGAACTTGATCCAAAGAAAAAAGATGAAAAGACAAAAATCGCCGCCCTGAACAAGGACAAGGCCGCCCTAAAGGCGCGCCTGGCAAAAACCGACGCCATTCTTTCTGCTATCGGCGGTCAACTCACCGAGGCCGAGGCCCGTGAACTCATCCTGAAAAAACTCTACGATCTGGTGACCCACGAGCTCAACCGCTACCTCAATGCCGAAAAACGGCGGCTTATCTCTATGGTGGAAAACCTCTGGGATAAATACGCAGTTTCCAGCCGTGAACTGGAAAGCCGGCGGGCCGAGACCCTGATAAAATTGAACGAATTTTTGAAAGGATTGGGGTATCTGGAGGAAGGTTCGAAGGGAGAAGGTCAGCCATGAAAGAAAGTGAATCGATTGAACTGAAAAGGGGTTTGGCTGAACTCAAAGACGGGATAATTTCTATGGCCGCCATTCTCAATAAGCATGGCACAGGCGAGCTGTGGTTTGGTGTGAGAAGCGACGGGGTTGCGGTTGGCCTCAATGTCACCGACAAAACTTTGCGCGATATCTCGCAAGCCATCGCCGCGCATATTGAACCGAAAATTTTCCCACACATCACACTGGAAACCCTGACAGGCAAAACCTGCGTGAAGGTGGCATTCACCGGGAAAGACACCCCCTATTTTGCTTACGGCAGGGCCTATATGCGCGTGGCCGACGAAGACCGGCAACTGACAGCCAAGGAGTTGGAGTCACTGATTCTGATCAAGAACCGTGAATCCCTTCGTTGGGATAATAAGCCGTACCAGGGGAGCTTGAAGGATCTCGACGGAAAAAAGATCAAACGCTTCGTCGCCCTTGCCGGTCTGGCTTGGGACAACATCCCCAATGCCTTAGAAAAACTGGACCTGCTCGAAAACGGCAAACCCCTCAATGCCGCACGACTCTTTTTCAGCAAAACACACCCCATGCAACTGCGGTGCGCGGTTTTCGCCGGCACCAAAAGCGACACGATCATTGATCGCCACGACTTTGACGGCGATATACTGGAGCTGATCGAGGAGGCGCAGAAATACATCCTCAAAAATATCCATATCGGCATGCGGCTCAAGGGCTTATACCGTGAAGACGTACCGGAGATTTCGGTTGCGGCCCTACGCGAGGCGATCATCAATGCTTTCTGCCATCGCGATTATAGCGATCCGGACTACATCCATATTGCCATCTTCAAAGACCGCATAGAGATCCGCAATCCCGGAGGGCTTTTTGAGGGACTCACGATCAGGGAAATCCGCAAAGGAAATATTTCGAAACGCCGCAACCCCCTGATTGCCGATCTCTTCCGTCGCATCCGGATGGTCGAGGCTTGGGGCCGGGGCATGCCGCTGATTCTGGAAAATGAACCGGGGGCGAAATTCCGGGAGGTCGCTAATATATTCATTGCCGGCTTTGGCAGGCCGTCGTTTGTGGAAGAGGTAGATCTGGCAAGCGGTAAGACTATCCCCGTTGAGGCACAAGTCGAGGCACAAGTCGAGGTACAAGTCGAGGCACAGCCAGAGTCTCAGCCGGAGTTCAGTACCAGTTCAGTACCAGTTCAGTACCAGTCTCTGGAAGATCGAATTCTGGATATTCTGACGGATGGCGCATTGCCTACTTCAATCCTCTCGCAACGGCTTGGGCAGAAAAGGGTCTCTGGCCAACTTAAGGTCGTTTTGAACAAACTGCTGTCGGAATCGTGTGTTGAGTTCACCATCCCCGACAAACCCAACAGCCGGTTGCAGAAATACAGGCTGACCAAAAAGGGGCAGGACTTTATCTCAAAGTTGGCAAAGGAGTCGGGTTCTGATAAAAAGTAAAATGAAGCTTGGGAATGCCGAGACATTGAAGGCAATCGATGGGTTTCTGAGAAAATTAAGGTATCTGGCATGAATGACACATGGCCAACCAGAAAATTACGGGAACTCGCTGACATTCGCGTCAGTAACGTGGACAAGAAAGCCGTTCAAAATGAGAAGCCAGTGAAGCTGTGTAACTACATGGACGTATACTCGAACGAGTATGTCACCGGTAGTCTTTCATTCATGGAGGCATCAGCCACTGCTGCAGAAATTGAGCGATTCGGCTTGAACAAAGGCGATGTGATCATTACCAAAGACTCGGAAACACCGGATGATATTGGGATATCAACAGTTGTTGTTGAAAAGATAGATGCTTTGGTTTGCGGTTACCATTTGGCTCTTATCCGACCGAACGCGGAGCAGCTTGATTCCATCTACCTGGCAAAGCAGCTTTCCACATCACGAGTGGCGCGATACTTCTCTCTACACGCAAGTGGTTCAACGCGTTATGGCCTTCCGGTCTCTGCGATTGAAGCGGTTGAAATTCCGACACCCCCCAAACCCGAACAAACCAAAATCGCCGAGAGCGGTGGTCGGGATTGTTTGAACAGCAAAAAGAGTTTTTTAAGTGATAAGCTGCTCTTGTTCAAGCTGCTGCCTCTTTCTTGGGCAGTGTTGCCCAGTAAACTACATCTGGTGTTCTCTTGTCAAGGCTTTGATGCCGC
>JAHJQU010000286.1 GCA_018819005.1 Pseudomonadota bacterium
CGTCATCGGTATATAGAAGTCTATCGTAAGAAAATTCGGATAAACGCACCGGATGCTCTATTTTCAAACCCAGAAATGAGCTTCCGGTCTTGTCGGCATCAAATATTCCAACAAGCTGAATCGGTGTTTCCTGCAAAGATAGATAAGCGATCTCCGCAAGGTCGGTAGCACCGTAAAAAACAATCCGTTTCACATTCTGTTCGGAAAGTTCCGAAAATAATCTCTGCAATTTTAATCTGGCGTCCTTGTAAAAATGGTAGGAATACTGGATGTAGGCGTAAGTGAGGCGTGTTTTTTCAGCGACACCCCTCGGCGTCAAAAGATACTTGACTCTGTTGCTCTGAATAGATTTAGTCTTTAGATAACCCTTTCGGACCAGCCTTTTTATAAAGGAATTGACGAGGCCGAGCGAGATATTTAGATTTTTCGCAATCTCCCGCTGACTGGGAACTTCATCGTTACCAACCTCTTCAAGAATCTTTAGGGAGTTGATTTCTTGTTTATTCATTTGTTTCTTCGGATAGGTTTAAGGACAGCTCCGCCCGGTGAGTTACATGACGGTTACTGAAAACTCACCAGCGGTGATAAAGAAATGATTGTTGAAGTGCTCTAAAAAACTGAAAATTAAAGTGTTCACATATTGAGCATAAACCGGAGAAATTGTCAACTATAAAAAAGGCGAGAGGCGGGTGAGATAAGGAATATAAAACTGGATACCGAGCTTCAAGGTTTCAATAAAAAACTATCCATCATCGACTGTTCACTATCCACTGTTGACTATTCACTGTATTTATGGATTTCCTGCCATGATGTAATGGCGAATGCCATTGAATGTGCCCTGCCCTATCCCTTCAACTTTCTTTATTTCGTCGATATCTTTAAACAGCATATGCGCTTTTCTGTATTCGACTATTTTAACGGCTACAACGGGTCCGATATTAGGAAGCATCACAAGATCGGTAAGTTTTGCATCATTTATATTCAACTGTTCCTTCAGTTCCTTCTTCATCATTTCACTTTTGAATTTATCGTAATGCTTCTCAAGGTGTTTTTTCGCCTCTTCCTTATTATTGACATCAATCCAGGTCTCTTTATCAAAAACACCGAGCATGTATATTACCTGTTCATTGTCCAGCCTGCCTTCCGAATCATGATGGGGGCAATGACGGATTTTTTCGCCTTTCTTATTTTTCTCTATTACGGCAAAGGCGTCATCCGACAGGAAGCGGAGGTCTATCTCTTTTGCATCTTTGCAATAGCCGTTTGCAACAAATAAAAAGAAAAATAAAACTGCAAACAACCGGACAGCATTAATTTTATTCTGATTAATAATCATATCATCCTCCACGAGACCTTTAACGCCCCTCTTGCCCGATTACTATAAAGATTCAGTTTCCGGTCTCCGGTTTGTTGTTTCTAATTTATTTCTTTCAACCAGGAACCAGTAAATATGAGCCAAAAACCTAAGTCTTTATTATCATACTTGGCAAAATTGGACATTCTTAAAAGTCTCTAAATTGATGCAGAAACATTTATGGTTCCCCTCCCGGTTGGGATAAAGGGTTCAAGGATTCCAGGGTTCAAGTGTTTTTCTCTGGAATCATCGAACCCTTGTCCCCTTGAACCCTCATAAAATCACAATTAAAGGCCGGGGCTTAATTGCACCCGGCCTTATGATGGACTTTTTACGAGTCCTTCAGGGCTTGTCGACGGTAATTATCATATCTTTGTTCTGCTCGAAGATTTTAGGACCGATGCCCGGTACTTTCATTATATCTTCAGGATTTTTGAAAGGGCCGTTCTTTTCTCTGAAAGCAACAATTTTTTCAGCAACTTTAATGCCGACCTGTTTGAGTTTAGTAAGCTCTTTTACTGTCGCCTTGTTTATGTTGATCTTCACATCATCTTTTGCAAGGACAGAAATTCCTGAAGCCAGAACAAATGCAATCACAACAAAAAGACCGATACACCGTTTCAAGTTTCTCATGGTTCTCCTCCTTATATTAAAGTTAATTGTGAAATAATGTTGATGGCTTCGTAAAAAGCAATTTTATGCTTAACTGTCAGAAAATCTCCTTTTACTTTACCATCAACGCCAAACGCTAAGTAGTTTCCATCCGGAAATGGCCCTTTTGTGCGATCTCGGTGTCAATCTCCGGGATTACTTGTGCGGCATACAAGGTGTATGCCTCCGCGCAATCCCTTGATTTCCTTGAGCTTGCCCAAAATTACCTATTTCCGAATTGGAAACGCAATAGTGTTTATGTTTTGTTTCCGGATTTTAGTATTTCCTTATATCATTTCAGGGAGTTTGTCTGTCAGGGAAACCTGATATTGTCTGTAGGGGAATCCCTACAAGGAATGACAGCTTCGTAAAAAGTCATTCTGCTGTGTTGCGCTTCATCTTTCGTCATTGCAGCGTACCAATAAGTACGCTTCATTCCTCAAGATTCGCGCGCCTTGCATAATGAGCCTTTTTACTTTGCCGTCTGAATAGTGACTTTTTACGAGTCCATCATATTTAGACGAGGTGGTGTTCCAAAATATTTCGTATCGGATTGGAATTATAGACCAGCATAACTTTTGGGGAAATTGTTTTAAGTTTTATGTTTTGAACATTCACTCTTCAGATTTTTTTAAATAAAATTCGTATGTGCTCCGTATTCCTTCGGAAAGAGAAGTTGACGGCTGCCATCCAAGGGCTTTCATTCTTGAAACATCGAGGAGCTTCCTCGAAGTTCCGTCCGGCTTTAATGAATCGAAAAGAAATTTTCCTTCAAAACCGACGATATTTCTGACAAGCTCCGCCAGATCCTTTATTGTTATTTCTTTCCCGAAGCCGATATTTACGAGAGGCGCTGGAATGGCCTTTACAAGCGGTACGAATAATCTCTCTTCCAGATTCATCAGAAACACGCACGCATCCGCCAGATCGTCAACATGGAGAAATTCACGAAACGGCTTTCCTGTACCCCAGATGGTGACAACCGCGTCACCCGATGAATCTATCGCCTCTTTCAATTCAGGTGGAACAGGTCCGAAGATCTTCTCGTCTTTTTCGATTTTTTCCCTTTTTCCGGAGGACGCCAGGCGGGCAAGGTGGAATTTCCGGATGAGAGCCGGAAGGACATGACTCTCTTCAAGATCGAAATTGTCATTCGGCCCGTAAAGATTTGTCGGCATCGCGGCAAGATAACTTGTGCCATACTGCCGGTTGTAAGCTTCACACATCTTTATGCCTGCAATCTTGGCAATTGCATAAGGCTCGTTCGTAGCCTCAAGAGGGCCGGTCAATAGATACTCTTCCTTCATCGGCTGGGGGCACTCCTTAGGATATATGCAGGATGAACCGAGGAGAAGAAGCCTTTTTACTCCCGTTTTCCAGGCGAAATGAATTATGTTTGTCTGGATGGCAATATTCTTATAGATGAACTCTGCTGGATATGTACTGTTTGCGTGAATTCCGCCGACTTTTGCCGCAGCCAGAAAAACATATTCGGGGCGCTCTCTTTCGAAAAAAGTCTCTACTTCAGCCTGCCTCTCAAGGTCGAGTTCAGAATGGCTACGCAAAATCAGATTTGAAAAGCCTTCTTTTGCAAGCCTCCTGACAAGGGCAGAACCAACAAGACCCGTATGTCCTGCTATATATATTTTTGAATTCTTATCCATTTTTATTTTAAATTATTACTTTATACAATATCGCTTATACTGCTGTTATTTATTAACATACAAATAGCTTCACACAGTCAGCTCATTACACCGGAAATGGATTTACCGGTTTATGGTTCGAGGTCTCCGGTTAATGGTTTTTAAGCACTTGAACCCTGAACTCACAAATCCTCGAATCCTGCCGAAGGTCCGCCAATTTTTATGGCGGAAACCCTTCTGTTTACTATTCACTTTTCACTATTCACTGTTTCACATATTTGTTTCGAAAGATGCCGGAGTATCAAAGCCGTTTCTCATGCATATATATTCCCGCACGGCCTCTTCATTATCGTTTGCAACCATCTCTTTTATCATTTCCTTAAAGGAGATTTCAGGAGTCCATCCCAATTCTTTTTTTGCCTTCGAAGGATCTCCCAAAAGGGTATCAACCTCGGTTGGCCTGAAATAACGGGGGTCAACCAGAACGACTGCCTGTCCTTTACGAAGCCTGTTTGCGGAAAAATTCAATTCTTTTCTCCCGGCAACAATCACCGGTTCGTAATCAGCAATAACACCCTTTTCTTTTGCGCCGCTTCCCTTCCACTTTAACCTGATTCCCGCTTCCCCGAAAGCGAACTCACAAAGTTCTCGGACTGAGTGCTGGACTCCGGTTGCTATCACGTAGTCGTCGGGTTTCTTCTGCTGCAAAATCAGCCATTGCGCCCGAACGAAATCTCTCGCATCACCCCAGTCACGAAGCGCATTCAGATTCCCAAGATAGAGCTTACTTTCAAGGCCAAGGGCAATGCGGGCAGCGGCACGGGTTATTTTACGCGAAACGAAAGTTTCGCCTCTTTGCGGGGACTCGTGGTTAAAAAGTATGCCGTTGCATGCGAACATACCGTACGCTTCTCTGTAATTTATCGTGCACCAGTAGGCATAGAGTTTTGCGCATGCATAAGGGGAGCGGGGATAAAACGGTGTGCGTTCTGATTGCGGAACCTCCTGTACTTTACCGTACAGCTCACTGCTTGAGGCCTGATAAAAACGCGTTTTCTTTTCAAGGCCGAGAATCCTTATGGCCTCAAGAATCCTGAGTGTGCCGAGAGCATCTGTATTTGCCGTATATTCAGGAGATTCGAAAGATACCTGCACATGGCTCTGAGCCGCAAGATTATATATTTCATCAGGCCGGATTTCCTGAATGATTCGAATCAGATTTGTTGCATCCGTCATGTCGCCGTAATGCATGAAAAATTTTACATCCTGTTCATGTGGATCCTTATACAGGTGGTCAACACGCTGGGTGTTAAATGAAGATGCCCTCCGCTTGATCCCGTGGACAGTATATCCTTTACCTAAAAGCAATTCTGCAAGATAGCTTCCGTCCTGCCCGGTAATTCCTGTAATTAATGCAGTTTTCATATCCCCCTGTCTCTCATAGACCTTTGCATAACGCCCAGCATCGAATATCGAATATCGGACATCGAATATCGTTAGTAAAATGAAAGTCTCTGGTCTCTGGTTTGTAGTTTCTGGTTTTTTCTTTTAACCAGAAACCAGTAACTATGAACCAAAAACCTAAGTCTTTATTATCGTACTTGGCCATAATTGGACATTCTTCAAAGGTCTCAAGTTGTGATCGGTTTTTTTAACATTTAGAATACATGCCTGTTTCCATTATTTCAATAATTATTTAAAAACGTAGCTTGCTGCGAGGAGCTTAATTATTATAATTATCAATTATATATATTGAAATTACCCATGAAGAGATTAAAAGTGAAAATTTTTCCATTGAAGGTGAAACGTTTATAGAATAATAGCTGCTGTGGTTTGATCTTAATTGTTTAACAATGAAAAAATAACAAGAGAGGATGTTATGGCAACAAAATCGGCTTTCGATAATGAAAAATATATAACAGAACAGACATTTAAGATTCTTGAAAGAGTTAACAAATTTGGCAATAGACTTTACCTCGAATTTGGCGGAAAACTTCTCTATGACTATCATGCCTCCAGAGTCTTACCCGGATATGATCCAAACATCAAAATGAGGCTTCTTCAGCAACTGAAAAGTAATGCGGACATTCTACTCTGTATTTATGCAGGGGACATTGAAAGAAAAAAAATAAGGGC
>JAHJQU010000287.1 GCA_018819005.1 Pseudomonadota bacterium
CCAAATTTGGTTTCCGGATGGACACTGCTATTCTTTTTCTCCTGAATCGACCTTATAATAAATGTGTTGTTACCTCAATGTAAAATATTTTTTATGCAATTGCTCTTGCTGAAGACTATATTTGTATGAGATAATAGTCCAACAACTGAAAAACATGTCCGGTTTTATGCGCTTATAACTGCTAATTTTTTGACAACCGGCATAACATGAAATGATGTACAGACAAATACATGGAGGCAAAAATGCGAAAAATTATTTATGGTCTGTTTGGACTTATCACAGTTACAGGGGTTCTGTTAACATCCGGATGGGTTCAGGAGGCAAAAGCAGGTCCTCATATCAGTATCAATATCCCGCTTCCTCCCCCCCTCCTTTTCTGTTTCCAAGACCTCCGAAAGTGATTGTAGTCCCCCGTTCCGAGATTGTTATAGCTCCACACCCGGAGGTGGATGTATTTTTCTATGGTGATTACTGGTGGTCTCCCCGTGGAGATCGCTGGTTCCGTTCACGGGATTACAACGGGCCGTGGAATGTTGTGAGTCTGCGTCATGTTCCGTCTCATGTACGCGGTGTTCCAAAGAATCATCGTACAGTTTATGAGAAGGAGCCCCGTTATCCTTACGAAAATCACGATCGTTGGATGAAGCAAAGGAACCAGGAGAAAAGGGAGCGAAAGGAGTACAAGAAGGAAAATAAACATGGTCGCGGACGGGGCAGAAACAATGATTAAATGGTAAAAAATCGGATGTTCTTAAAAGATCTCACAGCGTGACCTTTAAAGAGCATCCGATATAAAACCTGTTACTTGCAGAACCCTCTTTCATCAAGGTATTTTTTAGATTTGCATAATCCCAGCTTGCATGCCTTGCGCGCATTTTCACACAACCGTTCGACTTCATTAAGATCGATATTTGCGCTTCCCTGGCTGATATTTTTCCGTGAATAATTCGGGTCGAGCAGCAGGGCCTGTTTGAGATCGTCGAGGCAGTTCTGATATTGCCAGATGTTTTTGTACGCCGCGGCGCGGTTCAGGAAAGAATCAACACGTTGTGGCTTGAGACGGATAACCCGGTTAAAATCTTCAATCGCTTTATGATATTGCCTGAGTTCAAAGAGCACTACACCACGGTTGTTGTAGGCATCGGCGTAATCGGTATCAAGCTTCAATGCCTGATTAAACTCCTTAATTGCGAGCTGACGGTTTCCCAGGTTATAATATGCTACTCCAAGGTTGTTGAATGAAACGGGATTCTTTGAATCAAGCCGGATGGATTCATTCAAATATTCAATCGCTTTATCGGGATCCTTGTATTTGCCTCCCTCCCATAATGAAATGGCTTTCTGATTCCATTCGCCGGCAGGAATGGCCTGGATAACTTCGGCATAATCTTTTTTTAACTGGTTTCTTTTATCCTGCATGCCCTTTTCCGGCTGCTTTGCAAGTTCCCTGTTCAGACCTTCCAGCTTTTTGATTTTATCAAGCAGTTCATTTTCACGCTCTTTCAGCTCAATGTATTTTTCCATAAGAGCCGCGTCTTCATGAATCTGTCTTATCCGTTTATTCATTATGCTTGTATCGACATTTATTTTCATCTCAAGAATTATTCCAAATCCTTCATCGGTTGCAAAATTTTTTTGTGACAAAACGTCTACGGAGAGAATTCCGGCTGCAAGCGCAACGGTTTGATCTTTTGTCAGAGTGAAGTTTTCAACTACGCTCTGACTTTCCAGATAGGTGCCCGCTTTTTCAAGCACTTCGGTCTTTCCCTTGGCAACTGCCGCAATTTTTGCTTCATCCGGGGACTGGCTTCCGGCAAATGGCTGGGTTACCGAGTAAGAAAATGTTTTTATTTCCTTGGTTGTGCCGGAAGAATCACCTGAATAGGCAATATAAGAATGAAGCAGGAGTGTTGAAATCAAAATTATTTTGAAAAAGACTTTCATATAACATTCTCTCCGTTTTTCATATCAGGCCTTTAGGTTAATGTTTGCTGCCACAGATTCTTCACGGTAAACAATCTGGAAAATAATGCTCGACAGAACAGTAAATACCCCGATCAGAGCCAGCGCTTTAGAATATCCGAATATTGAGGACATAAGCCCGAGAAGAATGGGAGCAATGACATTACCCAGCCGCTCCATCTGCCTGTAAACACCAAGCCCTGGACCAACGCCGATTTCTTTAACAGCATTAAGCTGGGAAGCCATTTTTGCCTGGTTTGAGACGGAAATAGTATGCGAAAGCCCCAGCATTATGATTCCGACAGCTACCATCCATGTGTTTGAGAAAAAGAAAAAAGGTATTAGCGACAGGCCGGATAGCACTCCGCCCCAGAATATAAAAGGTTTTGTCGTAAAATGCCTGTCGGACCATTTCGAAACCGTCTGGCTGAAAAGGATCATCATGAGGCTGTATCCCATGATATAGCGGCCTATATCAGACTGGCCTGAGCCGAGGTTTTTCAGAAACAGGGGCGCAAGGTAGTAAACAAAACCTATCAGGCAAATTTTATTGGGAATAGACTGGAATAGAGTAAGAGCGGCAAAGTTCCGGTTTGAGAGAAGCTTTATAAAATCCTTTGGTAATGGCAAAAGGGAAACAAATCGCTGAAATATTCTGCCTGTTCCGGACTTTTTCCCTGTCTGAAAACCGCAACCGGGTTGTTCGGTAATGAAGAAGTAAATAAAAAAGACGGAGATAACTGTAATTGCCGCTCCTGAATAGAATAGAATCCGGAACCCTATCCGTTCAGCCACCATTCCTCCCATGGCAGACCCGCAAAGAGTTCCCCCGTAAAAGGCCGAAAGAAAAATTGCCATTCCTTCGGCGCGTTTGGAGATGGATGTGGTCGAAACTATATAACCCTGTGCCGTAATAAATACGATACCAAAGCCGGTTCCGGCAATGGAACGGTAAATGATAAGGGTCAGGATGTCGTTTGCCGTGCCGGTCAAAACAAGCCCTGTTGCGGTGACTGCGGCTCCTATTGCAAAGGCTTTCCTGTGCCCGAGAGTATCTGCGAGGGCTCCTCCGACAGGAAAACTGAGAGCAGTAAACAGCATGAAAGCCGAGATGGGAAGACCGATGATCACTTCTCTGCTGAGGCTCCACAGGGGACGGTAGATTTCCCCGGCATAGATGGGCAGGAAGGATATGCTCAGGGCTTCGGCAAATACAAACAAAAATATGGCCGGACGGATTAATACCGGTGAACCGATAACGGCCGGACGGGGTTGCTCTTTGCTTTCGGAAGTGAAGCGGCTGATTATGGATTGAATTCCTCTTACCGGCTCATCAATTGCGGGGTCCTGTAACTTATGATATTTCAACGCCCTGGTGAATGAAAGAAAAAGATCATTGAATCTCAACCAATCTACCCTGAAGCGGTATCTGTGTCGGTCAAACCGATCCAGGGCATGATCAAGGAAATCGATTCCGGTTCTCCTGATGGAAAGTCCTGTTTGCTCGGGGTTTTTGGCCAGGCTGATATCGGCGGCCGCCCTTTTGAGAGGAATTTCAATCGTGAAGGCAACGATGAAAAATAGAAAATCGATTGTAGCAAGAATGGAGATTAATATTATTGTGGCTGTGTCAAGAATTATTGATCTAACCTGCTTTGATATTTGCTTTTGATCAATACCTGTTATGAGTTTTCCCTCGATTATGCCGCCGGCCGTCTGAAGCGGAAAACTGAGGCTGAACCGGCTGCTGTTCCTGCCTGCCTTAACGGCATCATCGCCATAAACGAATCTTTCCCGGTCGGAGTAATAGAGACAACCCCCCGAATTATCGTAAATGGCAAGAAACGATAAATTCGGGGCGTCCGCAAGGATTTCATTAAAAAGAGGTTCCAATCCCATGAGCCTATCTATCGGAACTCCCTTTTTCAGAATGTTTGTCAGATTATCACTGATGCTGATTCCGGCTGCATAAAGATTGGACCTTACTATATCAACATAACTTTTCTCAAATGAACGCACATCAATATAAAGATAGGTAAGCTGTGAGATAACCATAAAGCTGAGAACAATGAGCAGGATTTTTCTGTTCAGGCCGATTCGCTGCTTATTTCCCATCTATAATCTCCCTCATAAACCTGATTTCATCCGCGGCGTAATCGTTACCGGCCAGAAGGTTTTCCAATTGGCACAGGTTCATGTTCAGGTCTTTCCTCGACTCCCGTATATACACCAGCCCTTCGGAAATCTGTTTGTGAATTTCTTCCACTTCGGGAGGGACGCCGTCTGAACCGATCTTTGTTGAAGAAGGGTTTTCAAATATCTCTTCCGTGGCCTTTACAACCATCCGACTGGCAGGTTTAATGAAAAAAAACTCTATCAGCAAACCAACAAGGAGAGAGGAGAGGAGTATGGAAAAAATCAGTTTATTAAGGAATGCCCTGATAAGCACCGCTTTTTTATCATCAACAACCGACTTGCTGAAAGCAATCCCAAGGATGCCTTTGCTTCCTCCAAAAGCAGGCATAATCGGAATCATGAGATAGTATTTGCCTTCATGTTCACGAATCACGGTGCTTTTTGCGTTCCAGTCAAACAGCCTGCTTACGGGCAATGTTTTATTTGCACTGAATGAGTGGCTTATAATTTTTACGCCATCGGCACCAGTCACGGTTGAGCCGCTCGCTACGATGAATTCCGTCTTGCCCGAGAAAAAAATATTGTTGCCTTCTTCGTCCGCAAGGAATACTTCTGAAATATCCTCAGATTGATCATAAAGCGGCTTAACAAGGTTTTCCATTCCGACAAAGCCGTCAAGACGCTTGCCGAATTTAAGAGCGGTTTCAATTTTATGTTTTAAGTCCTTGCCCAGAATTTCATATTTTGATGAGAGGGCTTTTAAATATATTTTTTCAAAAGACAAAACGCTGAAAAACATGCCAAGCGAGTAGGAGAGAGATAGGATACCAACAACAATTAATATTATTTTGCCGCGAAAGCCGATAATTTTTTTCAGGGATTTTTGCGATCGCATATTTTACAGATTATCCGGCATTTAAAGGTTCCGTTTGTCTTGAAAAAGTAAGAAGCATATTTTCATAAAAAGGCCGGCCGGCATCTTCCCTGCTGACATTCAGATTTGTGCCATACCAGCCGTTGCTTAACATTTCATGTTGTTTGATGAAATTCGTGAGCACAACAGGCTGAGAGGAGCCTGACTCGAAACTCATGGGACAATTCAGATCCTGGTGAACAACGTATCGGAGTTTTCCCCCGTATTTTTTCGTGAGCTTTTTAATGATGAAGCCGCAGGCAAGAAGAATTTTTATGTTCCAGAAGTTGTACGGAGAGACCGTGGCGCAAACATGATCGCGTATTCCCAGCTCTTTGATTATCCTGATGGCATGTCTATTCATTGTAGTTGCAATGGAGTTGCCGCGACAAGAAGGATGCACGCACACCATTTGCAGATTAGCCACTTTGTTCAGAATTCGGGATGGAAATTCCAGGTCGATCCCGAGATTCCATTCCGTATCATTTATGTCGGGGAAATAGACATTCCGGAAAGCAAGGAGGTCATTACCGGAAAGAACGCCGAGCACAAAACCTTTCCTGCCAAGATGTTCCTTCATGAAATCGGCCGGAAAGGGCTGAAGCGTATCCTTGTTGAGCAGGTTTTCGATTATGAGTTGCTGCAATTCCATTATTCGCGGCAGGTAACTTGGGTCGAGAATTCTTATTTCATATTGAACTTCCGTCAAACCCGAACTTTCGTTCTTTTGAAATATAACGCCGGATTGAATCGGTTTTTCTGTTGAAAAGCTTTTTTGCATGTTGCTTGTTTCCGTCTGTTATTTTCCGATCTATTTGGAAGCGGCAATGCTCTCAAACACTTCGTCTGAAGAACCGAGGATATCAACACCCGGGTCGTATCCTATAATCTGAGCTGTCTTGAGATTGATGGCAATCCGCGGGCGGGGGATCTTCAAAAAGCTGCTCAAGATCGCGGGGCTTTGCTCCGTTGAATATCCGGGCTATGGTTTCCGCATGGAAACGGGCAACGTATTTGAATCCAGCCCTTGCAATACTGAGCAATACGCCATGTTTTACTTCGTCGGTCCCGAGCTGTGAGAAAGTTGGTGTTTTGTAACGCATGAAAGGGGCCAGTAATTTATCCATCTTCTGAAGTGATACCCCGCGATGAACAGTTATATAAACAGCGTCAACTTTCGGGGCAAGTTCTTCATGGCATTTCAAAACCGAACCTTGAGCTTCTTCCTTTGAAACACCGGAAAAGGGCGCGTTACAGGTTATTATCTTGAAGCCTTTTTCTTTGGCGACTTTTTCAATATCATCTATGGCGGCGTAGGATCTTCCTTCAATGGTATCCTTTTCGAGGACTACCCCCAGTTTTTTGAATCTGAATATATCATAAAAGATCCGAACCTGTCGTTCATAACGGGTTGGATCAATCCGTGCGTTCAGATGATCATATCCTGAATCATTGACGCTTTTTGCAATTTTTGAAGCAATCGGGTTGCTGGTTGACATGACAATGGTAGGTACCGAGTGGTCATTATTTGCAAGATCCTGGCCGGCCCATGTTCCCATGGCCAGCATAAGGTCTATGTCTTTATTCCGGTTCAGACGTTCAAGAATTATATTCCTGTTTTTCGGGCGCAGGCTCTCATCCCAGTTGTTTGACCAGTACGCATCCTGAACGAATTCAAGGTAATCGCTCTTCAAATTTTTTGAAAGCCACGACCACAACTGCTTTGTATCAGAAGCATCGGCTGATGGCGGGAAAGCGGGTTTTTTAGCCCAGCCAAGATCTGAAAAAGCTGCAACCAGAGCGCGCAGGTTGTCGGGATAATTTGCGTAAGGGCCTCCCTCAAGATAACCTATCCGCCATTTTTTACCGCTGTTCATTTTTGGAGTAACAGAAAAATTACCCTTGTCTGTTGCATATACATTTGAAAAAAAGAAGCAGATTACAAACAAGGCTGTTACTGCATATCTAAAGAGGTGTTTCATTTCCATCTCCTGAAAAACGTAGAATGTGCATAATGAGTTTGCAGCAGTTTTTTTAAATTAACGTGGATTCTATTATCATTTTTGCGTTATAAATCAAACAGAATATCATATTAATGACGACTTCGTAAAAAATCCATCTGCTGTGTTGCGCTGCCTCCCCGCCCTGTTGAATTATCGCTGCGCGAGACGGCAGGGCCGATTCAACAGGGTGAATCATTGCAGCGAATCAGTATATATGTTTCATTCCTCAGGATTTGCGCGCCTTGCATATGGAGCTTTTTACAAAGCCGCCTGAATTCAGTTAGCCTCTTTGATAGAAAATGGCATAAACAGAGGGATGTTTATTTTCGGGCGGTTTGTTTTTATGCTTGCAACATAGGACCGGGAAAATTTACAAAGAGTCCGGGGCAAAGGGCATGCAAATCCCGTGACCTGGATAAAGGTATTTAATTTCTTTCAATTTCCTGATGCGCCTTACCGAATCATCCTGATCATTTTTTGATGAGACATATTTGTTGACTAAAACATTTCCGCCGAGAACAAGAAGAAAATCACCTGAGACAAAAACGCCGCTTTCAGGTTCAAGAAAAGATACGGAATCCGGCCTGTGACCCGGAGTATGTATGGACATAAATCCCGGTATGAGATCGCTTTCTTCGCTGAAATATTCTGTGCGTTCGGAGGGAAACCCCTTTTTAAAAGGCGTTCCGTAAAGAGCGCCGCTTAAAAGGTCCTTGAAATTTAAAAAGTAGCCGTATTCTTTCATGCAGGGAATCAGGGTGCTTTGAATATCTGAAAAGGCAGGGAGAGGCATACGCTTATCGCCGGTTACGTAAGGCCTTGCATTTTCATGGAAGAAGATTGAGCAGTCCTTCCAGAGTTCTTTCAGAATCGCCCATCCTGCAACATGATCGACGTGAAAATGTGTGCATACGATTCTTTTTACAGGAAGTTCATAAGATATAGCGCCAAGGAGATTTTCGACATCAGACGGCATCCCGCAGTCAATTAAATATGAAGCTTTCTCCACGCAATCTTCTATTATGTAAATATTGCTTGTTTTCCCCCGGAATTGTTTTATTACACGGTTTCCACCCAGCTTCTGTGTATGGGTTATCATGCCTTATGTCCTCTCATAAAAGCGGCTTCTTTATCTTCTTCTTTATCCGGCTGAATAACAGTATAATCAAAAGGCATTACAGGGTCCCGCAGGATAAGATCAATGGCCTTTGCCGCTGTGCGTGACGCTTCGGGAAAAACCTTGGCAAGAGACCTTATATGCCTTAAGTTGTCCGCAGTTCTTAAGATAAGCATAGCAAGGTTTCCTTCATCCATTTCAGAAATAAGAACGGCTTTTTCCCAGGGCTCACCTGCTGCCCATGCGTAAATAGCGGCGGAAGATCTCAGGAAGAGAGGTCTTACATCAAACCCGCGGTCGAACATCAGTTTTGCAAAAGGCATCAACTCTTTTTTAACCGTGATAAATGCCGAGATAAGTTTTCCGGGCATAAATCTTTTATCTATCCTGTCATCCGACTCCTTTTCATTGACAAAAGAGGCTATAACAGCGGCAAGGAGAACAGGGTCCGACCGGGGAAAGACTCCAAGCCTGAAACCTTCTGCAATTATCGGCGGCTGATCAACCCTTAACTGGGATGCCCATATCCCGTCTTCTGTCAGTTCCCCGCTTTCTTTAACAAATCCGGTTTCTATCAGAAAATCAAAATGGTTTTTAAAGTCTTCCCAGAGAAGCGAACTTCGTTTGCCGGGCGGTTTTTTGGTCTGGCCCCTTTTTCTTAACAGAAAGGCCGCAAATGATTTTGTAAGCAGGTCCTCTATCTGGGATGGTGAATGAGAAAGGAGAAGATTAAGCGCCATTGAAAAATTTATTCTGATCTGACTTGGAATGTCAAGGGGAGGGGAATCTGTGAGTTTTGCAACCAGCCTCAAATCAAGGAATCTTCCGGGGATTGCGACGGCAAAGCCGATGTTATCCATCCCCCTTCTTCCGGCTCTTCCGGTCATCTGATGAAATTCAGTAGATGAAAGGGGCAGAAATTCTTTTCCATTGTATCGGTCGGAATTCAAAAAAACGACGGTTCTTGCGGGAAAATTGACTCCTGCCGCAACTGTCGAGGTCGCAAATACTGCATCAAGAAGCCCTTCGGTCATGAGTTTTTCAACCAGCAACTTCCAGGACGGAAGCTGTCCGCTGTGATGTGAGGCTATGGCAAGGTTTTCTATTTTGTCTATCTGTCTGTGAAGAGGTATATGGGGAGCGCTTTTTGCCAGCTCTTCAATTCTTGCCTTCAGCTCAATCCTGCGGAAATCTGAAATTGCATGTCTTGCGCACAGATCAAGGGAAGCATCGCAATCGGCACGGGATTTTAAAAAGAATATTGCCGGAAGGAGGTTGTACTTTTTGAGGACATTTAATATTTCGCCAAAAGGTGGGAGTCTTCTGGAATCAAAAAGCGAGCGTGATTTGCCGCCTTTTAAATATTCCGCTATTTTTTTGGAAAGGCGCGGCCTGTTCCCGTAAACTGTTTCTGATAAAAGAGGGAGAAGCAAACCCGAAGGGTGAAGAAAAAGTGGAAAAAGCGGAACAGGCCTTTTTGTTTCAGCAACTACAATGCATTCCCTCTTTCGGATAGAAGCCAGCCAGGAGGCTATCTGACCGGCGTTTCCGATAGTGGCCGAAAGCATTAAGAGGGGAATTCTTGACGGGAGATATATCATTATCTCTTCCCATACAACGCCTCTTTCCTCATCACCCAGAAAATGAGCTTCATCAAGGATAACGAAATCGGTTGAAAGGGTTATTCCAAGGTGCATAGCATCGTAAAGCTGGTTTCTTAATATTTCGGTCGTTCCGACGATTGTACGGGCATCAGGGTTTTCTTTTCTGTCTCCTGTTAATATGCCGACATTTTCCGGGCCGAATATGGCTGAAAAATCGTGGTATTTTGAATTTGATAATGCTTTCAGAGGGGATGCGTACCAGGCTTTTCCGCCTTTTTCAAGGATTCCTGCTATAGCCTGTTCGGCTATCCATGTTTTACCGGAACCAGTGGGAGCGGTAACAAGACAGTCCGCCTTTTTAATAGCCTCCAGAGCTTTGAGTTGGAAGGGATCGGGTACGAATTCCTTCTTTGCCGGAACTCCGATTGAAGCAAAGACTTTGTGTAACATGCCGTCAGCTTTAGGTTTGACTCTGACGTCAGGCTCTTTTTTCTTTGAATATTGATGCCCGGGAGCGTATCTTCTTCTCATTTTCCAAACAAATCAGCAATTACCTTCTGAACCTCCGAAACGGCAACAGATTTGACATCGAAAGGAGAAATCCCGTTCAGGTCGGCTTCAATCAGGGCATCGTCATAGGGGATAAAACAGACGAATTCGATACCGGAAATATTATTTTTTAAAAATTCAATATCCTTGTTCCCACGTATCTTATTTCCAACAAGAAACAATTTTTTCAGCCCGATTTCAGAAGCAAGCTTTTTTATGTGTTCGGCTGTTTCTATGCTGCGCCTGCCCGGTTCGACAACTATGAAAAGCTTATCAACTGCCTGTGCTGTTGCTCTTCCCAGGTGTTCGATTCCGGCCTCCATATCCATGACCACAACTTCGTCCCTTGAAAGTACTATATGAGTTACAAGGGCTTTTAACAGAGTGCTTTCAGGGCAGATGCAGCCGGAACCTCCTTTTTTGACTCCTCCGAGCCTCATCAGTTTTATGTTTTCAAATTTTACTGAAAGGGCTTCAGGAAGATCATCCACCTTCGGGTTCAGCTTGAAAAAACCGCCAATTGTACCGGGTTTTACCTCTGTTCTTTCAAAAATAAGATCTTTCATTTCTGAAATGGGGATTATTTTATCCGCGCCCGTTATCCCGACAGCCGCCGCCAAATTTGCGTCAGGATCTGCGTCGATTGCCAGCACATGTTTACCTTCTTTGCTTAATGCGCGTATCAAAAGCGCCGAAAACGTTGTTTTGCCGACTCCGCCTTTGCCGCTGACCGCTATTTTCATTGATATGTCCTTTCTC
>JAHJQU010000516.1 GCA_018819005.1 Pseudomonadota bacterium
CGGGTTCAGCAGCGGCAACTGCCGCTTCTGACTCTTCCATTGTATTCTGGAACTTACCTGTCGCATATTCTTCAAGGTGCGGATATTCTTCTTCAGGTTCTTTTTCAGCCAAACCGAGCCCATCTTTGCCGGTTACGATGGTATCAGCCCATTCGTCTGCCGGTTGCGGCTTTCCTGATGGCTCACTCTCTTCCAGTTTCAATTCCAGACTTTCTTCGGTAATCTCCTGGACCGGCAGATCGGCCTTTTCCTCCATTTCAAGCATTTTTTCAACTTCAGAAAAATCGAGATCAAGGTCATCCGGCCTCTCCTCCGATGTTCCAGCTTCTTCAGGCACCGAATCAAATTTTAATTCAAGAACCTGTTCTTCCTCCCCGGTTTTTTCAACGTCTGTTGTTTCACCTGCCAACACACTTTCAAAATCTGAAAAATCAAGGCCGAGGGTTTCTTCCGGTTCTTTTTCCAAAGCCTCGGCAGGCTCCGATTCATCAAGAGAGCTTATGATTTTATCCAGCTCTGAAAGATCAAGATCCCCGACATCATCAGCCTCATCTTTCTTCCCGGTAGGCTCCGGTTCCAGGTCAAACTTCAAATCGGATTCTTCTTGTTTTTCAAGGGTTTTTTCATCATTATCGCTATCAAGCATCTTTTCCAGGTCGGAAAAATCAACTTCCTCCTCATCATCTATTTTAGAAACAATTTCTTCCTGGGCAGGCTCGATGTCAAACTTCAATTCTTCAGGTTCTCTCTCTTCCTCTTCAACACCTGCTTCCCCCAGGTTATCGATGATATTTTCCAGTTCTGAAAGATCCAGGTCTCCGGTATCATCCGACGCGGATTCATCAAGTTTTTTTTCCGACATTTCTTTTCTGATATCGATTTCAAGCATCTTCTCAAGATCGCTGAAATCCATATCTTCGGTATCGGAAAGTTCGGCATCGAAATCTTTGCTTTCAGCGGCATCTTTGGGTGCAGGAACTTCCTCATCAAACATTTTGTCAAATTCCGATAAATCAAGTTCTTCATCAGACAAAGCAGGTTCTTCTTTTCCGGCTTCGGAAACTCCAGCGGCAGGGTCTTCAAATATCATTTCAGCAGCAGGGGGCTCAACAACCGGGGCCTCAAAGGGAGGAAATACCATGAAAATATTATCACATCTGGAACAGCGAACTTTTGATCCGGATGGTTTTATACGCCCGTCTTCCAGATTGAACCTGGTATCACATTCTTTACAGACAACTATCATGGCATACCCCCTGCTTAAAGTTTGAGGTGGTAAATTTCAGGCAGATTCCTGTAGTCTTCCGCATAATCAAGGCCGTAGCCAACGAGGAATCCTTCTTCTACCACATGGCATGAATAATCTATCTTGATTTCGACCTTGCGCCGTTCACGCTTATCAAGCAGTGCGCAAATCTTGACGCTTGCCGGGCCGAAGGATTTAACGTAGTCTATAAGATACGACAAAGTAAGACCGGTATCAACTATATCTTCAACAATCAGAACATCTTTGCCCTTAATATCAATACCGAGCTCTTTGGTCAGTTTGATACTCCCGGAGGTAGTTGTCCCGGCGCCATAACTGGAGGCACAAATAAAATCCAGCTTAACAGGAACCGCGAGGCATCTCATCAGATCCGACATGAATACAAAAGCGCCCTTCAGGATTCCAATCAGAATCAGTTCCCTGTCTTTGTAATCATCTGAAATCTTCAGGGCGACTTCGGCAACCTTTTTTTCGATGGCATCTTTTGTTAAAACAGGAACAAGTACACGCATAAAAACAGCCGTCCAATTCACCATAATTACCGGTTAAAATACATTTTACCGGCATTCTTGTCAATCAATTTAATTTGTGAATTTAATTTGTTACAGACCGGATGCCGCCAGTTTTTCTATAAGGCTTTTCTGTTCTGCATTCAGATTCCGGGGAACATCGATATGAATACATACATAAAGATCCCCCTTTTTCTTTCCCTGCATACCGGGAAGCCCATGCCCTGCAAGTCGCATTCTTGTTCCGTGCTTCGTCCCGGCCGGGATTTTCAAACTTAACTCTTTCCCGTCTATTGTTGGTATGGAGACCTTTGTCCCTAAAACAGCCTCTGTAAGCTTGACGTTACTGTTCTGGTAGAGATCATATTCTTTCGCGGTATAATCAGGATCATCAGCCACCTTTGCCTGAATAAATAGATCTCCGGGGCTTCCGCCATAAGGGCCCGGCTCTCCCTTTCCGGCAAGGCGCAGCTTTTTTCCGGTAATCATTCCTTTAGGTATTTTTACGGTAATTTTTTCCGAACGCCCTTCATGCCTGAAGCTGATGACTTTTGTTGTACCCGTGGCAACCTCTCTCAATGTAAGAGTAATTTCATAGATCAGGTCCTGGCCCTTAATCTGTTCCTGGTGCCCGGCATATCCGCCAAAGGGCGAACCGTTACCGAAGGAAAATCGCGTGCCGCCTCTTCTTCCGGCAAAACCCCCGCCAAAACCGAACTCTCTCAGGATATCGCCCAAATCAGAACCTTTGAATATATCCTCCTGCGAATATCTCTGGTGGAATCCTGTCGAACCGAATTCATCGTATTGTTTCCGTTTTTCCTTGTCACTTAAAACCGCGTAGGCTTCACTGATTTTTTTAAATTTCTCTTCAGCGCTTTTGTCATCCTTGGCATGATCAGGGTGGTATTTCATTGCAAGCTTCCTGTATGCTTTTTTTATCTGTTCATCGGAAGCATCCTTGCTTAAACCAAG
>JAHJQU010000492.1 GCA_018819005.1 Pseudomonadota bacterium
GAGCTTGAATATTTAAAGAAAGTTGAAAGACCTGCGAATATCAAATCAATCGAGGAAGCCAGGGCTCACGGCGATCTTTCTGAAAATGCCGAATTTGCGGCTGCCAAAGAACGCCAAGCATATCTGCAATGCCGCATTGGCGAACTCATGTATAAACTGGGCAACGCAGATATAATTGATCCGAGTTCACTGTCGAAAGACCGGGCTGTATTCGGGTGCACCGTAATCCTTGAAAATATTGATGTCGGCGAAAGCATAGAATATCAGCTCGTGGGACCTGATGAGTCGGATATTGAAAAAGGACGCATATCAGTTTCTTCGCCTCTTGGGAGAGCCCTTTTAGGGAAAAAATCGGGTGAAGAGATAGTATTGGATGCGCCCGGCGGAAAAAGATATTATGAGCTGGTTGAAATATTGTAATTTTTAATCAAGCCAATAAAGCATGATGGAGGTTATATCGTGGCAAGAATAACAATTGAAGACTGCATCAAGAAAGTGCCGAATCGTTTTTTGCTTGTTAACATGGTTGCAAAAAGGGTCCGGCAGATCCGTGAAGGATCTGAGTACCTTGTCAGAGCCCCGAAGAATGAAGATATCGTTGTTGCATTAAGAGAAATAGCAGCAGGTAAAATCATTCTCAAGGAAGATAATAAAGAGTAAACTCGATGATTAAAATTCCTTGCCGATAAGAAACAATACATACAAGGTGCTTAACAGGGCTGTTGGCAGAGCTTTGCACCGGTATGAAATGATAGCCGACGGAGACAGAATTGTTGTAGGACTGTCGGGAGGTAAAGACAGCTTAACGCTTTTATCGCTTCTTCAGGAACGCCAGGTTCGTGTGCCGGTTAAATATGAGTTGTTTCCTGTTCATATCGATCCGGGATTTGAGGGTGGATTCGCTGAAGAGCTTCAAACTTATTGTAATGATGCTGGGTTTACATTAAGGATTGAATTTACAGATTACGGGATTATAAGCCACAGTTCTTTGAATCGTGAAAACCCCTGTTTTTTATGTTCAAGATTGCGCAGGAAGAGGCTTTTTGAAATTGCCCGCGAACTGGGATGTACAAAGCTTGCTCTGGGTCACAATCAGGATGACATAATTGAAACCTTGTTTCTGAACATATGTTATGCAGGTGAAATCAGCACCATGACTCCCAGCCAGGCATTTTTCAATAACAGGCTTTTCATTATAAGACCGCTTGCTTTTGCAGGTGAAGATATTATCAGTCGTTATGTGAAAGATAACGGACTTCCTGTTTTTACGAACCAGTGCCCATCCGCAAAAGTATCAAAAAGACGGGAGATGAAGGCTCTGTTGAACCAGTTGTACATCAGCAATAAAAAGATAAGAGGGAACATCTTCAGATCATTGAGTCATGTAAAAACTGAATACCTGTTGAAGTGAGACGAAAGGCGGAAGGGAAAACCGGTGATCAGTTATCAGTGATCAGTTCCAAGAAACCAGAGACTAAAGTTCGATGTACAATGCACGAACAACGATCCACGATCAACGAAGTACGATATCCGATGTGCGAGATACGATCAACGAACAACGAAATACGGATTCGGACCGTCAAGAGAATGAAAGAGTGGCAATGAAAGATATCCAGAGCCAGCGGGATTATAGAAACATACCGATCAATAAGGTCGGTATTAAAAACATCCGTTATCCGATAACGGTTCTTGACCGGCGCAACAGCGTTCAGAATACAGTTGCGACTATCAACATGTACGTTGATTTGCCCCATAAATATAAGGGGACTCATATGAGCCGTTTTGTCGAGCTTCTTCACCTTTTCCGGCCTGAAGTCTCATTGAAGAACATAGCTGCCATATTAAACCAGATGAAACAGCATCTTAATGCCGAATCGGCGCATATAGAGGCTACATTCCCATATTTTATAGAGAAAAAAGCTCCTGTCAGCAAGTCCCCTGGCCTTATGGATTATACATGCAGGATAATAGGGTCTAGTCATCCGGGCGATAAAATTGATATTATATCTGAAGTAATCGTCCCGATTTCATCCGTATGCCCCTGCTCAAAAGAGATAAGCGAAACAGGAGCGCATAATCAGCGGGGTGAAGTCAGGCTCTCTACAAGGTTTAAGAAATTCATATGGATGGAAGACATGATAGAACTTATTGAGAACTCGGCTTCCTGTGATGTCTTTTCGGTTTTAAAGAGGGTTGATGAGAAATGCGTAACCGAGAAGGCTTTTTCAAATCCCAAATTTGTTGAAGATATAGTGCGTGATATAGCGGAGAAACTGAATAAGGATGATAATATAACCTGGTTTTCGGTAAGCGCTGAAAATTTCGAGTCTATCCATAACCATAACGCCTACGCGCATATCACCAGTTCGTGATTCGAAGAAGCGGTCTGTGAATTTCCCGCCTTTTTAAAATCCTGATATTTATTCTCCTTGTCTCAGATCATAACCACTGAAAATTTATATTTTCATTGACAAAAAGCAAATCCCTATCATAAATTCCGTCGAACCATGCACCGATCAATTTAGGGAGGAGTAAGATCTCATCATGACAACCACCAACTGCGGTTCGATCCTATGGACACAGTGATACCACGTGACCTGATCAAAAACCTGCGACGGATCGTGGGCGAGCGCTATGTCGCCGAGTCCCGAACCGCCACCGAACTGTACTCCTATGACGGATCCATGGCCAGGGGAACGCCCGGGGCTGTGGTGTTTCCGGGCGATGAGGACGAGACAGCCGCAGTCATCAAAGAGGCGACCCGGGCCGGGGTGCCGTTTGTGCCACGGGGATTCGGCACCAATCTGTCTGGGGGCACGGTCCTGCCCTATGGCGGGCTTACGATCTGCCTCGCGCGGCTCAACCGCATCCTCGGAATCTTCCCCAACCGCCGCACGGCCGTGGTCCAGCCCGGAGTGACCAACCTGGAACTGCAAAACGCTTTGGCGCCGCTGGGCTTTTTCTACGCACCGGACCCTGCCAGCCAGAAGGTTGCCACCCTCGGAGGAAACGTGGGCGAAAACTCGGGGGGGCCCCGCTGTCTAAGGTATGGGGTCACCACCAACCATGTGATCGGTCTGCAAGTCATTCTTGCCGACGGGCAGATCCTGCACCTGGGTTCAGCGGCCTATGATCCTTCCGGATACGATCTGCGGGGGTTGCTCATCGGCAGCGAGGGGACCCTGGCTGTGGTGACCGAGATCACCGTGCGCATCATGCCCACGCCTGAAAAGGTGATCACCCAATTGGCGGTTTACGACGACGTGGCCGATGCGGCCCGGTCGGTGGCCGATATCATCGCCGCGGGGATCGTTCCGGCCACACTGGAGATGATGGACGCCCGGATCATCCAGGCGGTCGAGGATAGTTACACCTGCGGCTATCCGCGTGACGCCGCAGCCGTTTTGATCATCGAGGTGGAAGGACCCGCGGTCGGGCTGGATGAGCAGGCCCGAAACATCCGGGCGATATGTACGGCTAACCACTGCCGGGAAATCCGCGATGCAGCCACGGCCGCGGAACGCAACCGGCTGTGGGAGGGACGCCGCGGGGCCTTCGGGGCTGTGGCTCGGCTGGCCCCAAACTACCTGGTCAACGACTGCACGGTGCCGCGGACCCTGCTGCCCGAGGCACTGGCTCAGGTGGCTACTATCGTGAAGGCCCACGGTTTTGTTCACGGCAACGTTTTCCATGCCGGTGACGGAAACCTTCACCCTCTTCTCCTCTTCGACTCGCGTGACGCCGACCAACTCAAGCGGGTCCACGAGGCAGGATGGCAGATCATGAAGGCCTGCGTGGCCTTAGGGGGCACCATTTCGGGCGAACATGGCATCGGACGAGAAAAAATGGAGGCGATGCGGCTGGTATTTTCCGATGAAGACATTGATGCCCAGCGCTGCCTTAAGGATGCCTTTGACCCGACCCATGTGGTTAATCCCGGAAAAATATTTCCTGACACCTCCCAGCCCTTTGCCTTCAAAGACCAGGCGGCCTGGTCCGGGCCGGGAGATTTGCTGACACCTGCGGAAAATGGGATAGCCGAACAGGTTCAACAGGCCTTGGCCGCGGGTCAGACCCTTGTACCTGTCGGCAGCGGGTCCCTGTCTGACTTCGGCAATCTGCCTACCCGTCCCGGCCTGCCTTTGAAGACCGATGCGCTTTGCGTTCTGCTCGATCTTGATCCCTCCAACCAGTATGTCACTGTCGGGGCAGGGATGACCCTGGGCGACATTCAGAAGGCTCTGGCTCCCCATAACCAATGGATTGCACTGCGACCGGCCTTTGATCTGCTGAAACGCACCATCGGAGGGATAACGGCGATGGGGGCCTGCGGACCCGAGCGCTTCTTCTACGGTGCGCCGCGTGAGCTGCTGCTGGGTCTGCGTTTTATCGATGGTCGCGGCTGGTTGATCAGCGCCGGCGGCAAGGTCGTCAAAAATGTGGCCGGCTACGATATGACCCGCCTCCTGGCCGGTTCGGCCGGAACTTTGGGACTGATCATCCGTGTAACCCTACGGACGGCCACCTGCCCGCAGCGCTGCGCCGCCATTTCCGCTACCGGCACACTGGATGCCTGTGCAAACCTTGCCACGTCGGTGCTCGGATCACATCTTGGGGCGGTGTTCGCTGCAGCCGTGCCCGAAACCGGCAGCGCTTGCTGGCGGCTACACTTGGGTTTTGAAGGCTTCAGTAAAACAGTGGCCTCCCAACTAGCCCAGGTCCAGGCCCTGTTCGCCGGAGCCGGTTTCGGATCTGAGCGCACCGACGATTACGACGTTTGGTTCGGGCCCTTTGCCGAGCCGTTTGCGGCAATCGCAGGCCATCCTTATGCCCTTCGCGTCGGGACGCCGCCGGACCTTGTGGCGGAAGCTGCCCGGCTCATAACCCTGCAGGGGCCGGCCGGGCCGATACTTGTCGATTTCGGGTGCGGGCGGATCCTGGCGGGAATAGATCGAATGACCGACGATTCATGGAAAGAGTTGGGCCGGCGGATTCATGAACTGGAGGGCCACGTCGTTCTGGAAAAAGCCCCC
>JAHJQU010000039.1 GCA_018819005.1 Pseudomonadota bacterium
CCCCTCCTTTTTAAAAAAAGCGCGACAGACATTCCTGTTCTACCCAGCCCCGCAACAACTATTTTTTCTCCGGATATTTCCATCTGTTCCCTTTGTGCCGCTGGTCGTGATTCGTGGATCGTAGTTCGTTATTCGATTTACTATCCACGATTCACAATCTTTCCCTGACCTCTGATCTCTATCTTAATTTGAGCGTGCTTAGCGCAATAAGAGCAAGTGCGATTGAAATTATCCAGAACCGGACAATGACTTTCGGTTCCGGCCATCCTTTTAATTCAAAATGATGATGAAGCGGCGCCATCCTGAAAATCCTGCGGCCTTTTGTCATTTTGAAGAAACCCACCTGAAAGATAACGGAAAGAGCCTCGATTACAAACAACCCGCCGGCAATAACAAGGATAAATTCCTGTTTTGTAATTACGGCAACCGTTCCGATTACGCCTCCTATGGAGAGTGATCCCACATCTCCCATGAAAACCTGCGCCGGATAGGCGTTGAACCAGAGAAAACCGAGCCCTGCTCCAACAAGCGCTCCGCAGAATACGGTTATCTCTCCGCTCCCTGCCACGTAATTTATCTGGAGATACTCGGCAATTTTTACATGGCCTGTAACGTACGCGAATATCATATAGGTTACCGCTACGATTATTGCCGGACCTATGGCAAGGCCGTCGAGCCCGTCGGTAAGATTGACCGCATTTGAAGTTCCCACAATAACCAGCGCGGCGAAAAGTATATAAAACAGACCCAGGTCGGGCGAATATTTTTTGAAAAAGGGGAATGTCAGTATGCTTGAAAAATCGGGGCTGAAATAGATAAGCGCGCCAACGACAAGCGCCAATCCGGATTGCATGATAATTTTCTGCCTTGCGCTCAGGCCCTTGTTCTGTTTTTTGACCTGCTTTAAATAATCATCGGCAAATCCGATGGCGCCGAACCCTGTGATAACTAAAAGAAGTATCCATATGTAATAACTGGTGAGATTGGACCAGAGCAGGGTCGATACGGTAATTGAGATGATTATGAGCGTTCCGCCCATTGTGGGCGTTCCTGTTTTACTGTGATGAGCCTGGGGGCCGTCTTCCCTTATGAATTGTCCTATCTGCATTTGTGAGAGTCTGCGTATAAACCACGGTCCCAGAAGAAAACATATAAGAAAAGCCGTGAGAATCGCATATATTGTTCTGAAAGTAATGTATCTGAATACATTAAAAACAGTAAATGTCGTGTGCAGAGGATATAGTAAATGATAAAGCATCCTCTTATTCTCCCGCCCAAACCTTCAGTTTAGAAACGATTTTTTCCATTCTCATTCCTCTTGAACCTTTTACAAGTACCCAGTCTCCCGTACTAAGCCATCCCGTGATATCTTCCAGGATATCGTCATGAGATCCTGTGACGATGCTTTTAAGACTCATACCGTTGCCGATAGCGCCATCCGCGGTATTTCCTGCAAATTGTCCCGTTGCATAAAGCCTCGTAACGCCTAATTCTGCGCAAAGAGCTCCTGTCTTCTCATGCATTTTTGCCGAATGCTCTCCAAGTTCAAGCATGTCGCCCGCAATAAGAACTCCTCTGTTATCCTCCTTGAGTTCTGAAAGGGTTTTTATCGCTGCTTCCATTGAGCCGGGGTTCGCATTGTAGGTGTCATCAATAATGGTGATTCCGTTTGACAGGGTAAAAATATTCATCCGCCCTTTTTCAGGAGTAATATTTTCAAGTCCGGCCCTGATCTCTGACGCGGGCAATCCTGCAAGATATCCGACCGATGCCGCTGCAAGGGCGTTTGCCACCATGAATCTTCCGGAGACCGGGAGGTCAACGGGAACGGTCTCTTCCGGAAGCAGGAGAGTAAAAGAGGTGGAATATCTTTTAACTTTAACCAGGGATGCCCTTACCGCCGCATTATCTGAAAACCCGAAGAGGAGAACTTTTTTTGATGTCCTGCGGGCAAGATTCATGACCCTTTCGTCATCCGCATTAAGAACGGCCGTACCGTCAGGTTTGATTCCGTCAATAAGCTCTCCCTTCGCATTC
>JAHJQU010000288.1 GCA_018819005.1 Pseudomonadota bacterium
TGTCACCTCCATCGATAACCATAACAAACCTTACAGATCCTGACAGTTTCCATACTTATGACAATCGGTCAAAATCAGTTTGAAATGATGATTCAAAACATATATGGTATAAAATAGTGACCATTCATAAAAGAGTTGGTGATCCTATAGGATTCGAGGATTCAAGGATTCGAGGATTAAAGGGTTCGAGTGGAAGGTAAGCCTGTAAGACTTCCGGAGGAATATAAGAAAGGTTGAATAAAATATTAAAATGAAGCTTAAATCAAAACTACCCGATATCGGAGTTACCATTTTTACCAGGATGACTGCACTTGCAAACGAAAGTAATGCCATAAATCTTTCGCAGGGATTCCCCGATTTTGAGGTGGCCCCTGAACTGACAGGGCTGGTGTATAAATACATGCAAAACGGGTTCAACCAGTATGCCCCGATGCAGGGCGTTATGCCGCTTCGTGAAAGGATAGCTGAAAAGACTTTCAGATTGTACGGGGCATCGTATGACCCCGGAACGGAAATAACGGTTACATCAGGAGCTACCGAAGCCTTATTTGCAGCAATCGCAGCGGTAGTAAACAAGGGAGACGAAGTGATAGTTTTTGAACCGGCCTTTGATTCCTATGTTCCTGCCGTACTCTTGAGCGGCGGCATTCCAAAGTACATCAAAATGAAACCACCCTATTACATCATAGACTGGGATGAAGTTAAAGATGCGGTATCTGACAGAACAAGGCTCATGATATTAAACTCGCCGCATAATCCTACAGGCTCCGTCCTCTCGAAAGACGACATTTCGTCTCTCCGGAAAATCATCCTTGAAACGAACATATTTATTATCAGCGACGAGGTATATGAGCATATTATCTTTGACGGCATCTCCCATGAAAGCATGGCTGGGTATCCCGATCTGGCCTCACGGAGCTTTGTGATAAGCTCTTTCGGCAAAACGTATCATACGACGGGCTGGAAAGTAGGATACTGCCTTGCCCCGAAAACCCTTTCCGCCGAATTTCAGAAGGTGCACCAGTTCCTGACATTTTCAACCAATACCCCGGTTCAGCATGCATATGCCGAATTTCTTAAAAATGAAAAGGCTTACCTCGGCCTGTCCGGATTCTACCAGGAAAAGAGAAACAGGTTCTTGTCCCTTATAAAAAATTCCCGCTTCAAACCGGTCCCCTGCAGGGGAACATATTTTCAGATGCTCGACTATTCATCCATATCGGATGAACCGGATACGGTGTTTGCAAAACGCCTCACGGTTGAATACGGCGTAGCAGCCATACCTCCTTCCGTCTTCTATCACCGGAATGACGACCACAAAGCACTTCGTTTCTGTTTTGCAAAAAAAGACGAAACACTCGAAAAGGCAGCGGAAAAATTATGCAGAATTTAAGGGTGACTATCATACAGACAGCTCTCTTCTGGGAGGATGCCGATGCAAACCTTGCCTCATTTGACGCAAAGATGGATAACATAAGGGATGAAACGGATCTTATTGTTCTTCCCGAGATGTTCACCACAGGGTTCAGCATGAATGCGGAAAAGCTGGCTCAGGAGATGGACGGTAAAGCGACGGGATGGTTGAGAGAAAAATCCCGCTGCAGACAGACCGATATAACAGGCAGCATGATTATCAGGGAGAACGGGAAATATTTCAACAGGCTCTTATGGGCAAAGCCGGACGGCACTCTTTTGTATTACGACAAGAGGCATCTCTTCCGGATGACCGGAGAAGAGAAAATTTACAGCGGGGGAGATAAATATATCACGGTTGAATTGAAAGGGTGGAAGATCAGGCCCTTTATCTGTTACGATCTGCGTTTTCCGTGCTGGACAAGGAATTTTAATAACTCCTATGATATCGCTCTGTTTATCGCAAACTGGCCTGAAAAGCGCTCCTATCACTGGAAAACACTTCTTTTAGCAAGGGCGATCGAAAACCAGTGTTACGTCATAGGCTTAAACCGGGTGGGCGAAGACGGGAACGGTTATTATCACAGCGGGGATTCATCCGTGATCGATCCTGCCGGAAACATAATCTTCCGAAAGCAGGATGAAGAATCGATTTACACGGCTTTGCTGTCATATCCGGTTTTGCAGGAATACCGCAAATCATTTCCGGCATGGATGGATGCGGACTTCAATGAGTAGAACGGAGTTTGAAAGAAAAATTCTTCACGGCCTTGCCCTGGAATGGGAAAATGCCCTCTATCTTCTTGATTCAAAATACCGAAAGTCAATCCGGTTGCCTGCCTTCAGTTTGAAAGATATGAGAAGAAGGCTGGGATACTGGTCGGGCGATAAAAATGAAATCTGCATAAACCGGGAATTTGCATTATCGCGCAACTGGGATTCTGTAAGGCGAATATTGCTTCATGAAATGGCTCATCAGCTTGCCGAACAAGTTTTCGGAGCTCAAACCGAAACTCCTCATGGCCCTTTGTTCCGGAAAGTCTGTTATCTTTTAAGGGCCGATTACAGGGCCTCTGAAGAATATATGCCCGACGAAGGCAACTCCGGTATGATGGGGCGGATAAAGAAGCTTTTTGCCCTTGCGGAAAGCAGTAACCGGAACGAAGCCGAATCTGCCATGAGAAAAGCTCATGAACTGGCGGCAAAATACAATATAGAGATCCTTGCACGAAACACCGCCCGTAATTTCATAAGCGTATTTGCAGGAGCTCCAGGCCTCAGGCATCCCCGTGAAGAATATTTTCTTGCCCAGCTTCTGAGGGATTTCTATTTTGTCTGGACCATCTGGGTTCCCGCATACGTAATCGAAAAACAAAAGATGGGGCGTGTACTTGAATTGAGCGGAACCCCTGATAACATATCGATAGCCTCTTATGTCTATGATTTCATCAGGCGCTACATTGATAACCGCTGGACCGAATACAACAGTCTCAACCTTCTGAACCGTTACCGAAAGACCGATTTTGCATCGGGCATAGTAAGGGGTTTTGCCTCAAAATTAAAATCCGACCGCAAGATTAAGTCCCTTCCGGGGAGTGCGCTGATAAAAGTCGGCGATCCCCTACTGAAAGAATATGCGCAATACAGATATCCGCGGACTGTATCGATTTCACGAAAAGGTTCAAGCTGCAGCGCAAATATTCTTCAGGATGGAATAAATATTGGAAAGGAGCTTGTGATTTCAAAAGGCATTACAAAGTCGGGCGGCAGTACGAGATTTCTTTTGGAATGCGGCGATTAACAAAGCGAAAACTTCCCCTGTCTGACATTTGATGTAATCATAATTTACCGGATCTGAATATCGATCTTGCAATTGCAAGGTCTGCTGGAGTGGTAATTTTGATATTATTTATGCTTCCATTTATGACCTTTACCTTCTCACCCAGTCTTTCCACGAGAGATGCGTCATCAGTCCCTGTAAAGCCATCTTTTCTTGCACTGTCATGAGCCTTTTTTATAAGAGCGTAATTAAAAGCCTGGGGAGTCTGGGCAAGCCATACGGCATCCCTTTTCATGGTCTTTTCGATATATCCCGAGCCGTTTACAAACTTTAAAGTGTCGGAGACAGGCAAACCAAGAATACAGGCTCCATGCAAAACAGCCTGCTTTGCGCATTCTTCTATTTGATCCGGGCTGACGAATGGGCGGACTCCGTCATGTATTACAACCGTACTCTCGTTATCATCCACCGCCAGAAGGCCGTTATAGACTGAATCCTGGCGCTCTGAACCGCCTGCAATAATATAGGTTTTGTTCTGAATTTTGAGCGGATTGATTATTTCGTCGATGCAAAACCGGAAGTCATCAGGAGGAATAACAAGGATAATGCGGTCGACTGTTCTGCACAAATCAAAGGCTTTAAGTGTCCAGTATAGTACGGGGCAGCCGTCAATCTCCATGTACTGCTTGCGTACGGCTCCTTTCATTCTTATGCCTTTTCCGGCGGCTACAACTATCGCATAGACCATAGCATATAATAAGATTCTAATATGATTGTACTATCTGAGGTATTTCAGCTCTTTGGGAAGTGGTATTCCCTTCCCCATGCTGTCTTCTCCGTAATTTACGTTTGCAAGAATCTTTATATCGTTTAAGGCGCGCACATCACCTTCAAAGGCAACCGCAACTATCTTTTCTTTTTGAATCTTGCCACCGGCCCATTGTATATCAAGAACATTGCTTGCATCAAATCTGTCTGAACCGACACAAAGTTCCACCTGACCTCCGAAATGCTGCACTATTCTGGCAACAAGAATGCTTGGCCTGCTGTGAAAACCGAGGGATACCGGAACA
>JAHJQU010000289.1 GCA_018819005.1 Pseudomonadota bacterium
CCCCTGTTAAGGTGATGGCTTTTTCCGTGATCCCTGAAATTTAACCTGAAAACAGAAAAACCATTGTTAAAAAGAAATCTTCCTGCGCTTAAAATATAGGCAGATTCGATACTCCCTTCCCATCCGTGCATAAGCAATACAGTTCCTTTCGAAGGCATATCCTTGTTCTGTGAATAGCCGCCAAGGAGACGCACCCCTGTTCCAGTATCGATAACAACATCTTTTGAAACATCAAGCATGGGGTTTCTCCCCTTTGCTCTGGCTCTACTGCTTGCAAGATATGTCTGAATGCGGGGATTTCTTAAAAATATAGGCGGATTGAATTCTTCTCCTGTCACTTTAGACTCTTTTGTTTTTTCAGTTGAACTCTGTTACGCTGCTTTTATTCTAATGCTCCCATCCTTTTTAAATCACCGGTTAATTCTGTTTCGTTGAATACTTTTCCCTTGCGCCAGATGCCTTTGTATTCAAGCGTTGGAACAACCCAGTCAAACCCTCCGTTAACATCAATTACTTTTTTTACGATATCATCTGTTTGAGCTTCAATATCAATATAATTGAATTCAATTTTGTTCTTATTTAAAAACTCCTCAGTTTTCTTGCAGTGGATACACCATTTGGCAGCATAAAGATTCAGCATGTAATCTACTTTTGTGATAATAAAGAACATCGGGGCAAACCAGTATTTTGGAATTATAACACAGAGCTCTTTTTTTGTAATACATTGATTTTTGTTATTTGCTGGTATATTCATAAAATAGAACCGAAGCGGTACTCGCTAACTCTGTTGCGACTTCTGCTGTGCT
Organism: Pseudomonadota bacterium; assembly: GCA_018819005.1. Taxonomy (GTDB): domain Bacteria; phylum Desulfobacterota; class Desulfobacteria; order Desulfobacterales; family RPRI01; genus RPRI01. Next base: position 807 of record JAHJQU010000289.1, read on the forward strand.
CATCGAAATCTTGCGGCGGAGAGCTTAAATCTGATAACTTTCAAATAAGATGGCATTAAAGGAGAACATAGTGCTGTTTTTCAAAAAGAAAAAAAATGAAGAGAAATACCTTTTTGATATAAGAAAGGTAACTCTTCCGGACGGAACCGCATATATCGGCAAAAATTTAATTATAGACGGGACTGTTTCTGGAAGTGATAATATTATTACAATGGGTTCAATAAACGGTGAAATTGAATTGTCAGGGGACATCGAAATAGGTGATACATCAAAGATAAACGGTAAAATTTATGCTGAAAAAATATTTGTAAGTGGTTTTGTTGAGGGGGCTGTTTTTGCATCAGAACGTATATGCCTCGAAAAGACAGCAAAGATAAAAGGTGTTGTAATTGCAAAACGGCTATCTGTTGAAGATGGGGCTGTATTTGACGGTGAAGCAAGAATGAGTGGTAACTCGGAGTCGGATAATTTATTTAAAGATAATGAAAATTTTAATTCCTGTAAGAAAATAAGAAAAAATACTTCGGCTGAAGTTATTGAGGAGGCGAAAGATTTTATTTCAAACAAAACCGCATCGTTTATAAGCCGGAATTCAAGAGTTGACGGAAATGTAGGAGGCAATGAAAGTATCATTGTTGAGGGTTTCATAAAGGGTTTGATCAGTTTAAAAGGTAATATTATCGTTGGAAGTGCCGGAGTTATTGAGGCCGATGTCGAAGCCGATAACATATCTGTACTCGGAAAGATTACCGGAAATGTTTTTGCTCGTCAGCAGCTTGTAATTCAGCCCTCAGGAAAAATTCAGGGCGACATTTCCGCCCGTTCCATTGATATAAAGGAGGGCGCGTTGTTTGAGGGCCGATCTCACATGATCAGTTCTGTTTCTGTTCCGTAATAAAGACTTAGGTTTTTGGTTCATAGTTGCTGGTTCCTGGTTAAAAGCAATTTTATGCCTCGAACGGCATCCTATTAAGAAACGAAATCAAAAACCGGGCGCATTTAATAATATTAAAGAATATTAACAAATTATGTCAGATTAGCAAATTGACTTCGTTGAAAGAAAAAAACCAGAAACAACAAACCAGAGACCGGAAACCGAATCTTCATAGAAATCGGGCAAAGGGGAGTGTTAAGCAAAGGTCTCCAAGGGAGATTAAAAGGTGAATTCCTTATGCCGGCTTTTTTTGTGTATTATCTTGGCTATCAGCCTGTCATCCTGTTCAACACGCATAATTATTGTAAATGAAATATCAAATATTTCTGAGATTGGTGCAGTTGCTTTCGAACAAGATGATGATCTTGATATGGTGGAAAAAGGTATTCCAGGGAATATAAAACTTCTTGAAGTTATTCTTGAAAACAACCCGGGTAATTATAAGATACTCGTTCTTTTATCCAGACTTTATGCAGCCTACTCGTTCGGATTTTTTGAGGGCAGGCTTGAATCTTCTCTTATCGGAAAAGACCACTCTCTTTTATCCGGGCATAACCTCTTAAGGGAAAACGTGAACAGGTATTACTTAAGGGGGGCTGATTATGCTCTCAGGGCAATAGAATCGCGCCATCCCGGTGCAGATAAAAAATTAAAGATTCCTGCTTCGGCTGACTACTTATTAAAAGCCATGGACAAGGAAGATGTCCGGGCGCTTTTCTGGTATGGTTTTAATCTCAGCTCGCTTATAAATAATAACCGGGATTCGGTACTTTTACTTTCAAAGGCTTACCTTATTGAAAAAATTATGAAGCGGATTATAGAACTTGATCCGGAATATTTTTTCGGAGGTTCTCATCTTATTCTGCTGTCATATTATTCATCTTTACCCCCATACTCGGATGAGAAACTGGATCTTTCCCTTTTTCATTATAAGAAATTAAAAGAGCGCAGGGACGGACCGTTCCTTCTTGCCGATTTGTATTTTGCCCGATATTATCTGTCAAGAAAACAGGAAAAAGAAAAATTTGAAAATATCATGAAGGATATTTTGAATCATTCCGACAGAGGAAAAGAATGCATTTTTTATAACAAGATTGCGGCTCAAAGAGCAAAAATATATCTTGAAGGGATTGATTATTTTTTTCAATAAAAAGGTCAAAAGATAATGAGGATGTATTTTAGAATTTCAATTTCCGTATTTGTTTCAGCGCTTCTGCTTTTTTCAGGGACTTCAGTTTATGCACAAAAAACAGTAATAAAAATTGCCCTTGTTACACCGGAAGGAAGCACATGGACAAATACTCTGCGCAGGATGGTTGATGAAGTCAGAGCAAAAACAGACGGTGAAATAGATTTAAAAGTTTATGCCGGTGGAATCAGCGGCGACGAACTCGATGTAATAAGGAAAATCCAGGCCGGACGAATACATGCAGCGGGGTTTTCCGGCGTAGGACTCGGCGTTCTTTTACCGAAAATACGAATTTTGGAAGCGCCGCTCCTTTATAAAAGCTATGAGGAAATTGATTTTGTAAAAGAGAGACTTTATAAAGAATTCGCATACGATTTTGAAAAACAAGGGTATATTCTCCTGGGGTTTGCTGAAGCCGGTTTTGTATATTTTTTCTCTTCGCATGAAATATCAGGGCCGGATGATTTAAAAAAGATCAAAATGTGGGTATGGAAGGGAGATCATGTAGCCCAGGCCTTTTTTTCCACTTTTGGAATAAAGACCTTTCCACTCCATCTTGCCGATGTAAACACAGGACTTGAAACCGGAATGATAGATTCATTTTATTCCCCGACTCTTGCGGCAGTTGCTTTCCAGTGGTACACCAAAATAAAAAACATGCTTGATTATCCAATGGTTAATTCAACTGGTGCATTGCTTATGAGTAAAAAAACATTTGAACAGCTATCTGAACAGAACCAGTCAATATTAAAAGAAGCCGCAAAGAAATATTGTGCTGAATTGGTTCGCCTGACAAGACGTGACAATGATGAAGCAAGAGCAATTCTCAAAGAGTCAGGGGTTAAATTCGTTTTGCCTTCAAAGCAGGCAGTTTCCTCTTTCGAAGAGAATGCAAAGAAAACATACGAAATAAATATTCCCGAACTTTATTCAAAAGATTTGTTTAACAAGGTTCAGGAGATATTAATGGAGTACAGGGAAACATGTAAAGCTGCTAAACGGCCATAAGACGAAATTTGTAAAAAGTCGTTCTCACACAAAGATCACGGAGGACACAAAGATAAACCTGAATGTTTCAATAGGACTTTCTTCGTGCCTTTGTGCCTTCGTGTGAAAAAAATGACTTTTTACGGGACCGTCTGGAGTGAGAATCGATAGATATAAATTATGCATCTTATTAAAAAGATAGATAATTTTCTGGAAAAACTAGAAAAACACCTTATAATATTTTTATTTTCCTTGCTTGTTTTTCTTATAACGTTAAACATACTATCAAGGAATATAATCAACTATTCATTCGAAGAGATATATGAAGCTGCTCCGGCCTTAGTGCTGTGGCTTTCGTTAGCCGGATCTTCTCTTGCATTAAAAAAAAGACGCCATATCAAACTGGAGCTTGTACTAAGAATTTGCCCTAAAATATGCCGGTATTACACAAACTTTGTCGTATCTCTTTTTGGTATGGCAGTAATGGGCATTCTGTTTTATTCATCCCTCCAATTTGTTGAAAACGAGATTCATATTTTTGGAAGTAAAGGCTTATTTTCTATAATATTTCCACTCTTTTTCATGATATCTTTTTTCAGGTATTTTACATGGATGCTTTACGATTTTCCTCAAAAGGGCAGGGCCGTATAAGAAACTTTTACCGGGTTGTGATTGTTGATGTATGGATATTCTGATTATTATTATTTCGGGAATATTATTTTTTGCTCTGATTGAAACTCCACTGTTTACAGTTATTGCGGGATTATCGATAGTCAGTTTCTATTTCGTCGGCAAAGACTTTTCCTCTATTCAAACAATTGTGATTGAGATGAACAGGCTTGCTTCCATGCCTGTACTTGTTGCTCTGCCTCTTTTTACTTTCACCGGATGTTTGCTTGCCGAAACAGGCGCTCCTAAACGGATCACAAATTTAATGCGGGCATTGACCGGACGTCTTCCGGGGGGGATAGCCATAGCCGCCCTTGGTTCTTGTGCTTTTTTTACCGCTTTAACGGGCGCAAGCGGTGTAACTATTGTTGCAATAGGGGGGGTTTTATATCCTGTTCTTCGGGCGCAGGAATACGAAGATAATTTTTCATTGGGGTTGTTAACCACATCAGGAAGTCTGGGCCTTTTGTTTGCACCCAGTCTCCCTATTATTCTTTATGGCGTTGTTGCGCAGGTAGATATAGCCCGAATTTTCAGGGCTGCGCTTCTTCCTGGAATACTTCTGATTGCAATTCTTTCAATCTATTCATTTTTTCATGAATATCTTATAAAAAAAACCAAAAGACATATAGTATTAAAAAAGGCAAGTTTGGATGATGTAAAAATTGCATTAAAAGAAGGAATCTGGGATTGGCCCGTTATATTCGTGATAATATTTGGGATTTATGGTGGATTTGTAACAATAGCAGAAGTTTCGGCACTTGTTCTTGTTTATGTGCTTATAGTTGAATGTCTGATATTAAAAGAGGTAGATTTTTTTAAACAGTTGCCGGTTATAATAATCGAAAGCACCATGGTATCAGGCGCTATTATGGTCATTCTTGGAGTTGCCTTAGGATTTACAGGATACCTTGTTGACGAAGAGATTCCCGGCCGTCTTCTATCGTTTCTTGTGAATTTAACGGAAAACAAGCTATTATTTCTTGCGGGGTTGAATGTTTTTCTCCTTGCTGCCGGCTGCCTGATGGATATATTTTCAGCAATAATAATTATCGTTCCTATCATCGTTCCGGTTGCAATGAAGTATGGTATTGATCCGGTTCATTTGTGCGTTATTTTTCTTTTAAATCTTGAAATTGGTTATTCAACACCACCTGTCGGAATAAATCTGTTTATAGCCAGCCTGAAATTCAATAAACCAGTAACACAACTTTACCGAGCCTCTCTCCCCTATATTGTTCTTATGATATTTTTCCTTGTCATTGTTACATATTTTCCATCATTGAGCCTGTTTCTGGTTAGATAGGGCTGGTTGTGTTGCGAGAGCAAATCAAAGTCTAAAAGCAAAGTAAACTATGGAAGGTTATCTACATCAAGGAGTATGGAAATATCACCATTTTCCATGATGCCTATTCCTGAAAAAAGCTTTATCTTTGACAGAAGATCTCCAACCGGCAGGACCATAAGAGGCCTGTTACCGATTATATTATCAGCCAACAGTTTAAGGCTGCTTATCTCAGAGCCGGAGCTTGACGGAGGATTAGCATATTTAAGACTCAGGAAATTAGATAATTTCATTTCAGAATCAGCAATTCCAAGATGCTTTCTTATGTCATAATATGATTCTGCATTATCTTCAGAATGGTCGTATAATCTTCCTATTGATTTTACATTCAGGGTTGGTACTGCTAGAGTATGCTTTCCAAGAGTAAATATTATTGCATAAATAACTGAAAGGGAAATGGGTAATTTTATAGTAAATTCAGTTTGTCTGTCTAGTTCCGAAGAAATGGATAATGAACCGCCCATATAATCAATCGTCTGGGCGACCACACTCATACCTATGCCTCTTCCTGACAAATCGGTAGTTTCCCTCGTGGAAGAAAAATCAGGACTTAAAATAGTGTTAAAGATTTCTTCTTCGTTCATATTGTTGATGTCATTGTCCGTCAGTGACTGTCTTTCTTTGAGATGCTGTATAATCAGCGACTTGTTTATTCCCCTGCCATCATCTCGTATTTTAAGATACAGATTTTCTTTTTCGCTTTTTGCTTCAATTGTAATTCTGCCTTCGGTGGGTTTGTGTTTGCTAAGACGCTCTTCCGGAGATTCAATTCCGTGGGCTATGCAATTTCTGAATATGTGTATCATGGGCTCTCTGAGACGCTCAAGAATTGTTATATCTGCCTGAATCTCGCTTCCAAGTATTTCAACATAAATATTTTTATTGTGTTCCTTGGCTATGTTCCTGATGCTTTTCTGGAATAAATCTGCGAAATCGCCGAAAGACATGAGTCTTAACTGGGTCAGTTGGAAATAGAGGGTTTTCATCAGTGTGTTATAATGATCAACCCAACTTTTTAAACCGGCTGACAGTTTATCTTGTGAAAATAGGGGGAACCTTTTTGCTAAAAGCTGAATTTCCTGTGTGAGACCGAGAAGTTCTTCAATATGAGAATACCGTATCTTAACATGATCGATGCTTGTTAATCTCGGCTGGGTAGCAGAAAGCACAAAAGATGGCTGATTCTGATTGTTATCTTTAACTTCTTCAGGGGATTTTTGGAATCCGGATATAATGCTGTTATATAATTTCTGCTCTTCAAGTGATTCAATTCTGCCGCTTTTTGAAACAAGAGAACGAAGAATATCTGAACCGTCAAAGATCAGTTGAACAGAAGCGGCAGAACACGTGCTTATGCCTTGTTGAAATTTGAGGCACCAGTCTTCCATTAAATGGCACAGGTCGGAAATCTTGTCGAAACTAAGAGCTCTGGCCATTCCTTTTATGGAATGGATTTTACCGTGAATTTCAGTCCAAAGACTGCAGTTTGATAAATCCTTTTCAACATGTAATAATAAATCATCAAGTTCTTTAAGATACTTGTCTGATTCCTGAGAAAAAATTTTTTCATATTTTGCGAGGTCCATAGGAAAGCCCTATTAATTTTTTCCAAATATCATCAGGATTTAAAAGCCGTACAACATGGCCTTCGTAATGAAAAACTGTTCGATTTTCAGAATCATCTTCTATCCAAATCATACCGATAATATCATCCGGGATTATCGCCATTTTTTTATTTGCCCATTTAAGGATAATAATGCGTGGAATTTCAATGTCTTCCTTTTTAGGATACCCGAAAAAGGGCGCAAGGTTTATTACATCAAAAAGCTCACCTCTGTAATACAATAATCCTTCGTAGCAATCCGGGGTGAGGCATACGGGTGTTGCTTTTGAATCATCGATTATTCTGTGGATATATTGTGATTCTATTCCAAGAAACTCATCCCTGACTTTGAAAACAAAAAATTTCATTGTATGTTTTCTTCCGTCAGTTTATCGGCTGAAAGTTCAGATTTTTCGGGAAGCTTGAATTGTTGCTGGGTTTGTATCATCTTTTTAGAGAGTTTATCAAGCAATGTTATGGCGTTGGTAATCCTGATTACCTCGGCTTTCTGATTCTTTGATGCAATGGTCGTTTTTTGTGTAGATTCAGAATTCTTGTGAGCGAAACCTGAAAGCTCCTTGAAATTCTCTGTAAAACTTCTCAATTCTTCCGCCTGTCTGGCAGTTACCTCCCCCATGCCTTTTGTTTCTTCAAAAATTTCTCTTACACCAAACAGAGTTTCGCTGAATGTCTGAACTATACCTTTGATTATTTTTCTTCCTTCATTTATATCACTCTGATTTTTCGTGAGATATTCTTTTAGCATGCGGTTGTCTTCAAGAATATTTTCAACCAGCTTCGTTATTGTCTGGGATGATTGTTTTGAGTTTTCGGCCATGTTCCGAATTTCATCTGCAACTATGGCAAAACCCTTTCCGGATTCTCCGGCTCTTGTTGCTTCGATCGAAGCATTCAAAGAAAGAAGGTCGGTCTTTTGTGCTATGGTTTCCATTACATTTGTTATAACTTTTATTTTTTCAACCTTGTCGGGAAGACGTGATACCTGTTGGGCGTAATCGCTCATCTGTTTGAGCACAAGCTCTAAATGGTTAAGAGTTTCACGGGCGTTGGTTTCACCCCTTTGAGTCTTTTGGATTGCTGCATCAACCTTTGAAATTGTATTGGAGGATTGTTTTACAAGTTCATCCATTACTTTAATGCCTCTTTCCAGTTTTTGTGTTACCTTTTGTACAATTTGCGTTTGTTCTGCAGAACTTGTAGCGATTGATTTTGCTGTTACATCAATTTCATTGCTGCTTTGGAGAAGTTTCTTTGCGAGCCTTGCGAGTATCGAATTAGTTTCATGGATTTTCAGGGAAACATTTTTCATGTCATATAAGAGCAGCCTTAATTGGTTGACCATCAAAGAAAATATTTCTTCGAGATCCCTGATTTCATCAAGTGATGTTATATTGACTTCACGCGTCAGATCTCCGTTACTTATTTCTCTTGCGACATTGCTCAGGTTGTTGAGTCGTTTCAAGATTGATTTTGAGAAAATTATTCCGAAGATTGTGCCAATTCCCATTGCCAGAGCGACTGTAATCCCCTGGGCAATGATAAAATCATTTGTTAAATGATTTATCACTCCGGCAACAACCAGAACAACCAGCAACAGAAGCAGAAAGCACAATATCAGCTTGTTTTTTATACTTGTTCTTCCCATTTGTTGTAATCCTCCAATGCCAGTATCCATCCGACTGTATTATCTTCAACAATCAGCTGTGACACGATTACCCTGATTTTATTGGAATCTATTGCTGCAATAAATACCATTTTATCCAGCGCCTTGTTATGCACCACCTCTTTTAATGCATTAATAAGTTTTTGTTTTTCATCCGGAAATATTGAGATGATAGAGCGGTTCAAGAGTTCAGAGTACGACCTGTTCAATAATTTTATAACTAAAGGATTTACTTCCATAATTCTTGTATCAGAGTCAAGGATTATTACCCCGATCCCTATGCATTCAATAACTGATTTTTGGAAATGAAGCGAATCAATCAGGTCAACAGATTCACGTCTTGGAAAAATGGTGCCTGATTCAATGATACTGCTGATAACATCAGGTGGGGCGGAATTACTTTCGATCGTGTTCATAAAATCATTAAACATTGTTGCCATTTTTTCTATCGGGCCCTTTGCGATATAATAATCCGCGCCTATTTTGTTCAGATTCCCGAGATGCTCGATTATTATTCCGGATACGGCGATAATCGGAAAACAATTGTCTTTATATTTCATACGGACAAATTTTATAAGTTCAGGTCCGTCAATTTTTGGCATGACAATATCTGCAAACATTAAATCGATGTTCTCGGTTTCAATCTTTGAAATCCCTTCTTTTCCGTCATATGCCTTTATAACTTTATAACCTCTTTTTTCAAGCAGTTCTCCTAAAAACTCCACGAAAAAGAAATCGTTATCAACTACTAGGGCAGTTTTTTGCATCGTTTCACCCGGATTATTGGTTTGTTTTTATAAGGCTAATTTGTTTCCATCCGGAAATGGCCCTTTTGTGCGATCTCTGTGTCAATCTGCGGGATTTCTTGTGCGGCATACATTGCGTATGCCTCCGCGCAATCCCTTGATTTCCTTGAGCTTGCCCCAAATTACCTATTTCCGAATTGGAAACGCAATAGTGTTCATGTTTTGTTTCCGGATTGACACTAATTTATACAAACTCTCTTCACCTCCTTTATGTCGGTCAGCCCTTCAAAAACCTTGGCAATTCCATCCTGTTTCAAAGTTGTCATCCCATCTTTATAAGCCTGTTCAAAAAGCTCTTCCGTATTTGCCGCTCTTTTAATTAATCCCTTCGTAACGGGAGTTCCTTCCATGAGTTCGTGTATTCCCATTCGGCCTTTATATCCCGATCCGGAACAGGCCTCGCATCCGGCGGAGTGATAGAGAACAAGAGAAGAGGAATATTCAATTCCTGTGAATTTGAATTGTTCTTTACCATATAAAGAAACAATTTCTTCAAATTCTTCCTTTGAGGGATTGAATTCTTTTTTGCATTTTGTGCATAATCTTCTTGTAAGTCTCTGGGCAAGAACTCCAAGGAAGGCATCAGAAAAATTTAGCGGATTAAGACCCATATCAAGAAGCCTTGTCACAGTCTCAGGAGCACTGTTTGTATGAAGGGTCGAAAATACAAGATGTCCGGTCAGGGAAGCCTCGACACCTATAGATGCTGTTTCTTTGTCACGCATTTCACCAATCATAATAACATCCGGATCAAGACGCAGGAAGCCGCGCATAACTCTCGCAAAATCAAGTCCGATTCTTGGCCTCACTTCAACCTGACGCAACCCGGGCTGGGTAATTTCGATCGGATCCTCTGCGGTCCATATTTTTATATCGGGCTTGTTTATATGCCCAAGCGCTGAATGAAGAGAAGTTGTTTTGCCTGAACCTGTCGGTCCAACAACAAGTATAAGTCCGTAAGGCTGAGATATAATTCTCTTCATGATTGTTAAACTTCGTTCATTCAGTCCCATTTCATCAAGTTTCATGGCGCCTGCTTTGGCAAGAATTCTTAATACAGTATCTTCGAATCCGCCCGCAGTTGGCATGGTGGACATTCGCAGTTCGAATGAGGGAACACCTTTACGTTTCATTTTTATTTTGCCGTCCTGCGGAAGTCGCCTTTCACCTATGTCGAGATTTGCCATTATTTTGAGCCTTGAAAGAATTGCCGGGGCCATGGTGTTTGGGATCTGTAGGTATTCATGGCAGACACCGTCCATTCTGAATCGTATTATGGTCTTTTTGATTATCGGAGAAGGTTCAATGTGTATGTCGGACACTTTTTTCCTGAATGCCGTTACAAGGATCTGATCAACCAGTTTAACAACCTGGCTTGATGATTCGTCTACGATATCCTTTTCAATTTCTGTATCTTCTTCAACCTCGAAAGAAACATCGGGTACGAAACTGTCAATATTGTTAAACGTGTTTTCAATTGATTCGAAAGATTTATCAGCGGAAAAAAAACGCTCTATATATTTGACAATATCTTCTCTGATCCCGACTGAAAAACGCAATTTCTGATTTGTCATCAATGCTCTGATATGGTCGGTTTTCCTGAGGTCCCTGGGGTCATCGACAAGAATCTCCACGTAGCTTTTCCCCCAGCTTAAAGGAACCCAAGTGTAGTGGAGAAGAAATGATTTTTTTAGTTTACTGATGAGTTCCACGGGAATCGGTACGTCGGGATCAAACTCTTTGAAAGGACAATTATAGAACATGGAGAGTGATTTGCCCAGATCTTCCTTCTTTATCTTAAAACTCTCAATAAGCACAATTTCAACGCTCTTGCCTGTTTTTCTTGAAGCCGTGAGAGCATGTTGAAGCTGATCAGAGTTTATAATCGAAGAATTGAGAAGATAATCGAACTTCGAATTGTAAGAATGACTTGAAAGAACGGAATTAAGCAGATTTGATATGTCAGTGTTTTCAGGATCGAGATTCATGGCGCTTTTGTACATTGAAATTGCAAGCTCTTTGTGCTCTTTTCTATCCAGATGAGATCCTAACCACAGTTTTATCTGTGAAGCATCACGGTTTGACAGCTTGTATTCACTTATAATGTTTTCGGCTTTCTTGATTACATCTGTGTGGGGGGCAATGTTCAGGAGGTTTGAAAGAAGTTCGGTAACAATGCGTACCGGTGTATATCCGTTTTCTGAATAGTCAGCTTTCAGAAGTTTTTCATATTCGGCCGCAGCCTCCCTGATTAGTCCAAGCTCTTTAAGCGCAGCGGCATTATCGATAATATCTTTTATGCTTCCCCGGGTCGACATGGCCTTTTGTATCAAAGATAATGCCGCGTTTGTTAAATCTGGAGAGGGCTTTGTTATGTTATTCAATGACAGGTTCTTTTTAATCCGGCTGATCCTTTCCCTGATCTGGGCTGTTTCGTTCTGATCTGCCATGTCATTGCTGTTTGCAAGTATCTGCTCATATATGTTCAAGGAATCACTGAACATTCCCATGGAATAATAAGTTTCGGCTTCTTTTATTTTGTTTTTTATATTGATTCCGTTAGAAGCGATGTTGCTCATACACCTTGGCTCCTTCAATTGATTTATATTGCTTGTCTCCCTATACGTATTTGAAGGTAATGCCTCCTTATAAAATAATCGCGGTCAGACAGTGGCTATAAATGAATTCTTTATTTTGAACCGAAATTTGAAATTAAAGAACTATTTTAGCAGCTAATATATGAAAACCTTTTCTGGTGCAACCTATAATAATAAACAGGAGGATTCAAGGGTTCCAGGATTCAAGGATTCCAGTGACCGGAAAAGCAAGCGAATGCTTGATCCCTTTTTCCCAACTAACCCCAATGTTTGGAGCAGACACAACGAAGTATTATGTGTAAATATCCGAACAGATTGTTCCGACTGCAAAACGTCCGGCAATCCTGTCAATTCTTGCCTTGACCATCTTATTCTTAATTTGGTCTTGACCGTGTAAATGAACAGACAGGTAATTTGAAGACGTTCCTTTTAAAAGATCATTTGAAGCATCTCGTTTGTCTTCTATAAGCACATTGACCATTGTTCCCACAGCTTTTTGATAAAAAAAGCTTTTTTTCAAATTGCCCAGCTTGCGCATTCCGGCACATCGCTCTTTAACAATCTCTGCCGGAACCCTGTCCGGAAAAGAGCTTGCAGGAGTATTATTGCGCGGCGAGAAGGGAAATACATGCAGATAACTGACAGGCAATTCTTCAATAAGTGAATAAGTGTTTTCAAAGGCTGAATCCGTTTCTCCTGGAAAACCCACAAGAATATCCGCGCCTATTGAGGCGTCAGGTATTGATTCTTTAATTCTTTTTACAACGGTTTTAAAAAATTCACGCGTATAGGGCCTTCTCATTTTACTTAATATATTATCATCTCCGCTCTGAAGTGGTATATGAAAATGGTGGCAGATGCTGTCAGAATCTGCCGCAAGTTTAATAATCTCCGGAGACAGTTCGTTCGGTTCAATGGAGCTTAAACGTATCCGCCCTATGATTTTCAAACCGTTTATTAAGCTAAGAAGTGAAGAAAGACTTGTTTCCGGGGTAAGATCAATGCCGTATCGCCCAAGATGAATGCCGGACAGAACAACTTCATGGTATCCGGCTTTCCTGAGATTTTTTATACTTTCAATTACTATTTCAACCGGCATGCTGCGGCTTCTGCCTCTCGCATATGGCACAATGCAATATGAACAAAAGGCGTCGCAGCCATCCTGTATCTTCAGGAAGGCCCTGCTCCTTATTCCGGAATGTATGGCGGGAGCCGGCATGAATCCATTTTCGGAGATACCTCCTTCGCAGACAGATGAACAGGGAGCGTTATAATTTACTTCCTTCTTTATTATTTCAAAAATTCTGTGTTTTTCATTTTGCCCGATTATCCTGTGTATTCCTTTAATCTTTTTTAATTCATCCGGCTCTGTTTCAGCATAACAACCTGTTACTATGATTTGAGCGCCGGGGTTCAAGCGCATGGCATGCCGTATAGCCTGCCTTGACTGCATGGAGGCTTTGTGGGTAACTGTGCATGTGTTGATAATACACAGATCAGCGCAACTCCCTTTCTGGGCGTGTGTCCACCCTGATAAGGCAAGAGATTGTGCAATTGATTCCGATTCACACTGGTTTACTTTGCATCCAAGGGTTGCCGTAGTAAATTTAGGCATTATCTATGAAACCTCCTCCCAGGATTTCATTTTCAAGGTAAAAAACCGCACCCTGTCCGGGAGTCACAGCCGATTGCGGGGTATCAAATCTTATTGTTGCGGTATTATCAGCTTCGGGAAACAGCGTAGATGAAACTTCTTTACTGCGGTACCTGATACGTGTGTGAACTTTAACCGGAGATAAATATTTCTCTGCCACCCAGTTAATGTTTATCACATGGCACTCACTGGTAAGAAGCTCTTCTTTTGATCCGGCAACAACAGTGTTTTTTTCCGCGTCTATGCCAAGAATATAATAGGGTTCTGCCGCAGGGCAGTTAATTCCTCGCCGTTGTCCGATTGTAAAGTAGTGAATCCCCTTATGGCCTCCTATTATTTCGCCATTTCTGTTGACAATTACTCCGGGCTTGGACTTAAAACCTGTTTCACGCTTAAGGAATTCAATATAGCTGCGGTCCTTAACAAAACATATGTCCTGACTTTCTTTATTTGTCAGTGGATTAAGTCCTTTTTTTTCTGCCAGTTTTAATACCTCTTTTTTTGTTAATTCGGAAAGGGGAAATATTGCACGTGAAAGTTGTTCCTGGCTGAGAAAAGCAAGAAAATATGACTGGTCCTTTTCTGTATCTATGCCTTTAATCAGGTGATACATACCTGTATTATCAATTATATTTCCGGCATAGTGACCTGTTGCAAGCGATGAAGCACCCATTTTCCGTGCAAAGCCAAGGACCGTTCCGAACTTAATCGAAGGATTGCACACAAGGCATGGATTTGGAGTTTTTCCGGCCAGGTAGGTTTGTGAAAAATAATCAATTACTTTTGCTTTAAACTCCTTGCTGCAATCCAACACTTCTATATTTATATCAAGTTGCCGGGCGATTTTTGATATTTTCCTGATCGCATGTCCACTAATTTCAGAAATAGATTTTTCAGAAGAAATCTGACTAGTTATAGACGAAGCATCAGGAAGGCTTTCATATCCGGTAATAAAATGAATTCCGAACACCTCATGTCCTTTTTCCTTTAAAAGGTATGCGGACATAAGTGAGTCAATCCCACCGCTAATTGCAATGGCAATTTTTTTCTTCATTCAAAAAAAGAATTGTTTATTGGACGTATTTTCATTGCACGGGGAGGGCAGGCTGGGACGCACAATTCGCATATACTGCATCGGCTCTGATCAAAATTAACAATCATTTCAGGTCGTTTAATTGAGAGTGCACCTGTCGGGCATACGGCTGTACAGGCTCCGCAATGAGTGCATTTGTCATTATCCCGTTTTACTTCCTGAGAGGCGTTTTGAACTACTACTCCCTGGTTTTTGAGATATTGTACGCCATCATTGAAATTTTTTCTTGAGCCTGAAAGCTCCAGTACCATAACCCCTTCTTTACGGGGTAGAACGGTTGCGTTTAATATATTAAAAATCAGATCATAGTTCCTGGCAAGATTGCAGACTATTGGTTTTTGGGCTTCGGTTTGGGGAAAGCGAAGAATAAGTATTTTTGAATACACGATTAACCCTCCAGAAAAATTCTTTATTTTTTTTTCGATTAATATTAATCTGTATTCATATTAAATGTCAACAATGACGCTCTCGTAAAAAGCAATTTTTCACACTAAGGCCAAAGACACGAAGAAAGGCCTATTGAAAACACTCAAGTTTTTCATTTGCATCCTCCGTGATCTTTGTGTGAGAATGATTTTTCATGATTTCATCAACAATGATGGTTTTAAAAAAGTGAAGCTCAACGCTCTGAAGGGCAGGGCTTTAAGGCAGGGATAATCATGAATCCGTTTGCTTATAAAATAGCTGGGTTTGCAATAAAAACCCTTTCCAACCTATCGAAAGCAAAGGTATTTATCCACGGAAAAGAGAATGTGCCCGATGGATCTATTATCTTTGTGATAAATCACTTCACACGAATCGAGACCCTGTTACTCCCGTATCATATTCATAATCTCACAAAGAATGTCCCAGTATGGTCTCTTGCTGATTTTTCTCTTTTCAAAGGCGCTTTTGGCGATTTTCTTGAAAAGGTAGGAGCTGTATCAACAAAAGATCCGCATCGTGACCGCCTTATAGTAAAAAGCCTTCTCACAGGAGAGGCATCGTGGATAATTTATCCTGAAGGTCAAATGGTAAAGAGCAAGAAGATTATTGAAAAAGGCAGATTCATGATTGCAAACGCGGGAGGAAAAAACCCACCGCACACAGGGGCAGCTACCCTTGCATTAAGAACTGAATTTTACAGGCAACGCTTAAAGAAGATGGTTGAGATCATGCCTGATGAAGCCAAGCGTATTGCCGGTTTGTTTAATATAGAATCGATAGAACCTGTCCTTTCAAAAAAGACATTCATTGTTCCGGTAAATATTACTTATTATCCCGTCAGAGCTTATGAAAACAGCCTGAGCAGGCTGTCAGAAAAGCTTGTCAGTGATATACCTGAACGCGTTATGGAAGAGATAATGACCGAAGGCACTATGCTTTTATCGGGAGTCGATATCGACATCAGGTTTGGAAAAACTATTGATA
>JAHJQU010000501.1 GCA_018819005.1 Pseudomonadota bacterium
ATTTATCGGCTTTTTATCCCTGCTGCCGCAAAACAGCCGAATTTTATCTTCCTCCCTTCAGATCGGCCTGCTTGATCCGATTCCTCTTTTTTATCGCTCGGTCAACCTTATAATTATCCCGCTTATGGACGGCTCTTTTTTCAGCCTCTCCCCGGCTCCGCGGTTTTACGGGGGAACCTTTCTAATAGGAGCTGTTTTTCTCTCCGCAGTATTATTGAATTTATACATTCCGAGATTTTATTGCAGGTTTATATGCCCTCTTGGCGCCTTGTTCGGATTGCTTGGCCGGTTTGCAATCTGGCGGATCGGAAAATCTGAAGATAAATGCTCAAACTGTCTGTTGTGCGAAAAAGAGTGCGAAGGCGCATGCACCCCTTCCGAAAAAATAAGGATAAGCGAATGCATACTTTGCATGAACTGTCTCCATACATGTCCGCACGATCTCATAGGATATGAAACGGCCGTTTCGGCTTCAGGCGAAATAACATCTCCTGATTTGTCAAAAAGGAAACTGGCAGCATCCTTACTGTCCGGCATTATTGCCGTTCCCATGATCCGCATAAACGGAAGCACAATTCAGATTCAGAATCCCCAGCTTATAAGGCCTCCGGGAGCTCTTGATGAGCCGGGTTTTCTTTCCCGCTGCATAAAATGCGGGCAGTGCATGAAAATCTGCCCGACAAACGTAATTCAGCCGGCACTTTCCGAGGCGGGTATAGAGGGAATATGGAGCCCTGTTCTTGATTTTCGCATCGGAACGAGCGGCTGCCAGCTTAATTGCATCGCCTGCGGGCACATTTGTCCCACATCGGCCATACGTCCCCTGATTCTTGATGAAAAGACAGGAAAAAACAAATTTGCTTCAACCGGCCCGATACGGATCGGAACCGCTTTTGTTGACCATGGCCGGTGTCTGCCCTGGGCAATGGATAAACCCTGCATAGTATGCCAGGAAAATTGCCCTGTCAGTCCTAAGGCTATCCTGACCAAAGAGTCATTCAGTTTTACGGCTAAGCAGGCGGTCATAAAAAATTCCGATTCATCCGGCATAGAAACAGGAAAAGCTCTATTTACACCCGATTCCCTTGCAACCGGAGACTACTATTGCAGGGTGCCCGGCGGTGATGAAAAGATGCGGCTTATAATAAGAAATTCGGAAAACTCGCTTGCGGTATCGCCCGCGCTCCCATGGAAGCCGCCTCCATCCCCCGGAAGCATGATTGAAATTTATATCCGATTGCAAAAACCTTTTGTCGATCCGGCAAAGTGTACCGGATGCGGAATTTGCGAACATGAATGCCCTGTAAGATCACAACGGGCAATCCGGGTTACATCCGATAATGAATCAAGAAACAAAACGGCGGCGATGATAATATAAAGAAGGGTTCAAGGATTCAAGGGGTCAAGGGTTCGAGTGAAAGGAGTGGACAGATGAGCAAAGAAAAGCCAGGCTTTTCAAGAAGGGATTTTTTGAAAACAGCGGGAGCTGCCGGAATAGGTTCCATGTTCTTGCCGGTTGATTCCATTGCAAAAATATCAGGACAATTTTCTCAAACCACAGGTGCCGGGCTTGTGCCAAAAAGACCTTTCGGCAAAACCGGAGAGAATATCCCGATTCTGGGGCTCGGCGGTATGTTCGATATACCGTCAAACCAGCTTCTTATGAAACAGGCCGTAAAGTTGGGCGTAACCTACTGGGATACCGCCGATTGCTATGAAGGGGGGAACAGTGAAAAAGGGATAGGAATGTTTTTTGAAAAATTCCCGGAAGAAAGGAAAAAGGTTTTTCTTGTGACAAAATCGGACTCAAGGGATCCGGGTGGCATGACAAACCTTTTAAGCCGTTCTCTTGAAAAAATGAAAACTTCTTATATCGATCTCTATTTTGTCCATGGCATAAGAAGTATAGATGCAATTGATAAAAAATTAAAAAGCTGGGCGGAAAAAGCAAAGGCAAATAATAAGATACGTTTTTTCGGTTTCAGCACACACAGCAACATGGAAGAGTGCCTGACAGGCGCCGCCCGGCTTGGATGGATTGACGGCATAATGATGACCTATAATTTCAGGCTTATGCATACAGACGACATGAAAAGAGCGGTCGAAGCCTGCCAAAAGGCAGGAATAGGTTTAACAGCAATGAAAACCCAGGGCGGCGGACAGGTCAAAATAAGCTCCGATAAAGATCTTCAGATGGCCGGAAGATTTTTAAAAGCGGGATACACCGACAAGCAGGCAAAACTCAAGGCAGTATGGGAAAATCCATATATAGCAAGTATTTGTTCACAAATGCCGAGCATCAATATTCTCATGTCGAATGCCTCCGCCGCCATAGATAAGACCAGGCTTTCATCTGTTGATGTCGATCTTTTCAGGCGTTACGCGGGCGAAACGACGGGAGCTTACTGCATGGGATGCACAAGTATATGCGAATCGGCCGTTGCCGGAACCGCCCCTGTCGGCGATCTCATGCGCTGTCTCATGTACTCCAGGAATTACAATGAACCCGGATGGGCAAGAGAGCTTTTTAATAAAATACCTGTTACGGAAAGAGAGAGGATACAGAACCTGGATTTTTCCATCGCGGAGCAGAAGTGTCCGCAGAAAATCGAAATAGGGAAGCTGGTAATGGAAGCCTGTTGTGAATTATCATAAATATTTTTGGTTTCTGGTCTCTGGTTTTTAGTTTATGGTTTTTCTTTTAACAGGAATTATAACCCATTAATTATGCTCTC
>JAHJQU010000290.1 GCA_018819005.1 Pseudomonadota bacterium
CTTTATCGGATCTTTTCCCCCAAGCCTTCTTATTTCTTTATCCTGAAGTACTCTCAAAAGTTTTGACTGCATCATTAGGGGCAGATCGCCTATCTCGTCAAGGAATAACGTGCCGTTGTTTGTTTCCTCGAACAGTCCTATCTTCCGCGACTGTGCACCTGTGAAGGCGCCTGGTTCATAGCCAAAGAGTTCGCTTTCAAAAAGATTTTCAGGTATGCAGGCACAGTTCAGGGCTGTAAATGGCCTGGATCGTCTGGGGCTGTTGTAATGAATCGCTCTGGCGGCAAGTTCCTTGCCGGTGCCGCTTTCACCCCTTATAAAGATTGTTGCTGAACTATGTGACACCTTTTTCATGATATCGACGGCTTCCTGCATCTTGGAGGACCTGCCGATTATTCCTTCGATCCTGAACCTGTCATACAGTTCTTTCTGCAGTTGGAGATTCTCTTTCAGAAGTCCGGTACGCTCAACAGCCCTTCCGACAGTCATCAGCAAGGAGTCCTTGTTGAGCGGTTTAGTCAGATAGTCAAAAGCGCCTTTTTTCATCGCTTCAACAGCGGATGATATTGTTCCGTGGGCGGTCATTATAATCATGGTAGCGCATGGAAAAAGAGAGTCCTTCTGAACGGAGTCAAGCAGCTCTATGCCGTCCATTCCTTCCATTCTGAGGTCTGTAAGTATGACGTCGGGATTGTATTTCTTTACGGTTATTAATGCTTCTTCTCCCGAAGAGGCCGTATAAGTTTCATATCCTTCATCGTCGAGCATAGTCTTTACTATATCTCTCTGAAGCTGTTCGTCGTCAACAACAAGAATAACCGCCATTTTATTTCCCCTTATCCAAAGGCAGAAATATTGTAACCGCGCTGCCTTTGCCTTCAATGCTCTTAATTTCAATCCTTCCTTTATGTTCTTCCACAACTCTTTTTGTGAGAGCAAGCCCGAGCCCGAGCCCGTCCTGTTTCGTTGTATAAAATGGATCAAAAATCTTCAAAAGCTTCTCTGCCGATATGCCCATGCCTGTATCTTCTATGGCTATGCTTAACTTTTCATCCGTCCTGTCGGTTCTTATCGTGACCTTACCGCCATCAGGCATCGATTGGAACGAATTCAGTATTATATTGTAAAGGCAGGTTTTCATAAATCCCGAGTCCACGTAAAGCTCCGGTACTGCCGCTAATTCTCTGATTATTGTGATCTTCTCATTTTCGGCCTTGGCTTTTACAAGTTCCAGAACGTCTTCTATGAGCTTCCCGACATTCATCAGCTGCAGATTAAGTTCGAATGGCCTGCTCTGCTCAAGGAAGCTTTCGGCAAATCTGCTGACGCGCTGAATCTCATTTTTGATGTTAATAATCAGTGAGTCGAAGCGCTCTTTTTCGCCTTCTTCATCCGGTTCATATTTTTTCCGTATATGGTCGATGGAAAGGCTGATAAAATTGAGCGGGTTCCTTATCTCATGCGCGATACTCATCGAAAATTGTCCTATGCCCGCGAGGTGCTCGGCTTTTCGCAGCCTTTCCTCCAGAACGCGTTCTTCCTTGAGTTTGCCTACCATGTAATTGAAACTCTTCGCAAGCTCTCCTATTTCATCTTTCCTTTCGGTGCGTATTTCATGATCGAGATTGCCGAGTGCGACACTTTTGGCAGCCTGTACTACATTCTCTATTGGTTTTGTATAACGCTTCGCAAGGATGATGCTCAGAATCAGCCCTATCCCGAATATGATCGCGGTTGCCGCAATTCTTCCGATGTTTTTTTTCTGCATCTGGGAGGAGAAATCATCTGTATTAACTGTAATGTGTATGTACCCATAATTTTTTTTGTCAACAACAACAGGAACAATCACATTGTAAAATTGTCCCTCGCCTATCACGGGTTCCCCGAGCTCCGCCTTGAATATCAGTTCTTTTTTTGCTTTCGTGATCCATTTTCCCACATTTCCAGGGTCGGTGCTCGATATTATCCTGTCGGAATTGCTGATGATCGAGATCTCTTTTACGCCTTTTGTCTTCAGTTTATTAAGATAGTTCTGCAGGCGCTTATCTTCCGGGATGCCGCTGCTGGTAACTTCTTCCACACCCATCTGAACGCCTCTTGAAATGTCGGCGATCTGTTTTTCAAACTCGTTATTGATCGATGTTTCGGTCTGGTAATAGAGCAGGATGAGTATGGAGATGAGGCTGAAGCTGAGAAAAAGCATCAGGGCAACAAGTTTTTTGTTGAGAGAGAGTCTGGAAAAATAGTCTCTTATCATATGTCTTTTAAATGGCATATATACATTTAGCCAATTGCAAAACTCGTATATTCGTATGTTTTGTCATTCCCGCGAACGCGGGGCACAAAGTTAAGCACCAGCGCTATCCAGTATTATTAATAGAGTCTGGACTCCCACTTTCGTGGGAGTGACAATTTTTGGTGCTTCTGCAATTAGCTCCATTGTATATTGATTTGTTATAAGTAGTCAATCAGGGAAGATCCTTTTGATCCTGCAACCGGAAAATCAAGGGGTATTTACGATAGCGTTCGAATTCTCGGATAGTGACCAGTAAAAGGCCATGGCATCATTTTTATCCAGCACAATATCTATGGCTGTATATGGTTTCCCTTTCAACACATTCCAGAGCATTAGTATCGGGCGTGTTAAAAATCTTACGGATGAAAAGGAAAAGTTGCTTATTCCTGAAAAAATTCCTTCCGTTAAAGGTTTTATATATATCGCTATGCCGCCATCCAGGATAACAGTATATCTTGACGGCATGTCGGTCACCTCAAAGGCATCTACCTTATATTTCTCATTTTTCTTGCTTTCTCCAGGTTTTATCATTTCCCTCTCGGGCTCAATGAATGTGCTTTTCTCTCTCACCCGGTACGCGCTGACGGAAACAGGGCTGCCCCAGAAATTAAAGTCCTTTATCGGCAGTTCCTTCAGTGAAATCCCCCTTGATTTGATATAGACCATTTTCCCCTTCAGATTGAAAATAAAGTAGATATCGGGCTTGCGGGACAGTTTCAGTTCTTCTTCGAGAAGCCGGCTTTCCCTGATGTATATCTCTTTGTCGTCACCCGCAAAGGCCGGACCGGCAATTAAGGCGATAAAAAAAAATATGAGCCTTAATATAATAATCAAAATATATATATCCTCGTGCCGATGCCGGCTGCGGTAAAAACAGTTTTAAGGTCTTTGTCGCCGACCCGGATGCAGCCGTGTGAGACGTTTCTTCCAAGCATTCTTGTATAAAGAGTCCCATGGATAAAATACCCGTTGCCGAAACCAAGCGCATATTCTCCAAGAACACCTTTTTCTATTCTTTTCCTGGGATCTTTGGGTATCTCTTCACCCTCCTCAATAAATGCCCAGTCGGGCTTTGTCCATGCGGGTGCTATGCTTTTTGACTTCACCATATACTCGCCAGTCGGGGTATCGAATACCCATTGCCGGTTGCCTGACGGGTCTTTCAATATATTGCCGCTTCCGCATGAGATGACGGCTTCATGGATCACCGCGCTGCCTTTTTTCAGATAGAGCTTATTCATGCCTGTGTCTATCACGATATAAATTCTGTCAGGAGTAAGGTTTTTTAATTTTTGCCTGAGCACCGAATTTCTCGCCTTCAGTGCGTCCAGACTGATTTTGCGGTATTTAGTCTCCGCCGCTTTATCGCTGTACGGTATGTTTCTGTTCCCGATATAATATCCGGCCGACTCGAGAGTCAGGAACATGATAAATAAAATGATAAATATTTTAAGAAATATTCCGGTTTTGAACATTTTTTCAGAGACCTTCCATGGCTGAAGAAAGGGTGTTGTTGTGATCAACAGCCCCGACAATGGTTACAGGTGTCCCGACATGAACGAGACTGAAGAGAGAATCGATCATATCGTTGTCCATCGAAATACATCCATATGTCATACTGTCCTTTCCGCCGCCGTGTATTTCTATGAGTCCGCCTATCTTGAATTTTGAAGGAATAAGCCCTTTTTTCTTTGCACTAATGAAATTCCTCGTGTCTTCCTCGTTAGGGTAATTTATCAATAATGCCTTGTGATAAAGGCTTGTTGGTAGTTTCTTTGTAATCCGGTATTTCCCTTCGGGGGTTTTCTGGTCCCCGGCATAACTTTTATCGAGAGAACCGTTACGTCCGAGACCGACGTTATATGTCCTGAAAGAAACGCCATTTCTGTAAAGTATTAGAGTGCGCTCGCTTTTATTTACGATAATGACCTGAATGCCCGTTTTTTTTGATTCAGCTATGGTCTCATCCGCCATTTGCTGCCATTTTTTTATATGACTGCGGTCAGCATAGCGGTCAAGAATAGGACGTAACACATTTTCAGCCGCATCAATGAATCCTGATATATTCTTTAATTTCGAATCAGCAACCTCGTAATCGCTCTTTTCATACTGAGTAGTTGCTTCTGACAGGAGCATTTCAGCCTTTATGAGATCTTTCCTCGCAAGCCTCCCTTCGTTGATCTTTTCAGTTAGCCCTTTAAGAGTCTCTATTCTGTTTTTGAAAAAGGATATCTTATCTGAAATGACCGCTTTTTTTGTATTCCTTGCATCCGAAATCTTTTTTTGTAAATTGTTGCCGGATTCCAGCAGTGTTTGTAATTCCGACTGAATTGTCCGGTAGTTCTGAAACCATGCGAATCTGGATTTTTC
>JAHJQU010000291.1 GCA_018819005.1 Pseudomonadota bacterium
TAACTATAAACCATGAACATAAGCCTTAATTATTGCCTTCCTTGTACTTGGTCAAAATTGGATGTTCTTCAAAGGTCTCTCTGTATATTATTTTAATTGGCTGTACCTGAAAAAACGAACCTGTTATGCATATAGTTTAGATCAAATAAAATCAAGCTGAAAATCCTTATATTGCGTATCCTATACACTAGGGAATTTCATATAAATTAAAAATTCCTTGTTGCCCTTCGGGCCATTAACAGGAGAAGAGATAACACCTTCAATTTTTAAACCTGTTTCGATAAAAAAAGCTGATAAATTCTTTATCACTTCATCATGCATGAAAGATTCCCTTACAACTCCTCCTTTACCGACTTTACCTTTCCCAACCTCAAACTGCGGTTTAATAAGGGCAATAATAGCGGCGTTTACTTTCATAAACTTGAGTACGGCCGGAACAACTATTTTCAGGGAAATAAAGGAAACATCAATTGTAACAAGGTCAATGGGCCGGGAGACAGCTTCATAAGGCAAATACCTTATATTGGTGCGTTCAATAGTAATAACCCTGGGATCTTTTCTGAGGTTCCATGCCATTTGCCCGTAACCTACATCAACTGCTATAATCTGCTTTGCTCCATGTTTAAGCAGACAATCGGTAAAACCGCCCGTTGAAGCTCCAACATCCAGGCAAACCGATCCATTGATATCAATATTAAACGACTTTAAAGCTGATTCAAGTTTGATCCCACCCCTGCTGACGAAGGGCATCTCTTTTCCCTTAAGAGCGATGGCATCATCTTCAGAAACCAGTATGCCGGGCTTGTCCTTAATTTTATCGTTTCTGTAATCTTGCCCGCCATTATAAGGCTTTTTGCTCTTTCTCTGCTTTGCGCTATCCCGCATTCAACAAGTTTAATATCGAGCCGTTTCTTCTTTTCTGACATCAGGATACCACTATCCCATGATCCTTAATGCTGAATTAACTATCGCATTGGAATCAATTTTATATTTGGTTCTGAGCAGCTTTTGAGGTCCATGTTCAACAAAAAGATCGGGTATGCCAAGTCGTTCAAGCTTAAAACCTGATATGCCATGATCATTAAGACATTCAAGCACAGCACTCCCAAATCCTCCCTGAAGGACATTTTCTTCTACTGTTATGATGCGTGGAATTTCCCCGGCAAGAGAAGTGATCAATTCAAGATCAATCGGTTTCACAAAACGGCAGTTTACTACAGTTGAATAAATTCCGTAATCTGAGACCAATATTTTATGTGCTTCTGATGCCTCATAAACAGAACTGCCTACAGATAAGATAAGGATATCTTTTCCTTTTTTCAGGATTTCCCATTTTCCGATCGGCAACGGCGTGATATTCTCATCCAAAGGAACACCAATTGCTCTTCCCCTCGGATAACGAAAAGCAATTGGGCCGTTATGAGACAGTGCGGTAACCATCATGCGGCGCAGTTCGTTTTCATCCTTCGGCGCCATAACTACCATATTGGGAAGACTTCTCATATAAGATAGATCAAACAATCCGTTATGAGTAGTGCCGTCTTCACCAACTATACCGCCCCTGTCTATTGCAAAAATAACCGGGAGAGATTCAATGCAGACATCGTGTAATATCTGGTCATATGCCCTTTGTAAAAAAGTTGAATATATAGCTACAACCGGTTTGAATCCTTCAGTTGCAAGACCTGCTGCAAAAGTAACTCCATGCTGTTCGGCAATTCCGACATCAAAAAAGCGATCCGGAAATGTTTCCTGAAATTTTGTAAGCCCTGTTCCTTCCGGCATTGCAGCAGTCACAGCAATTATTTTTTTGTCTTCACTGGCAAGCTTAACCATTGTTTCGCCGAAAACTTCGGTATAGGTTGGGATATTGTGGTTTTTACTTATACCGTTGCCGGTTTTGACTTCAAAACATCCGACACCATGAAAATATACAGGATTATTTTCGGCGGGGAGATATCCTTTCCCTTTTTTTGTAATTACATGCAGAAGGGCTGGTTCTTTAAGATGCTTAATATTATTAAGAATATCTATAAGATGATTCAGGTTATGTCCATTTATCGGGCCAAAGTAATCAAAATTAAAGGCCTCGAAAAGCATACCGGGAGTCACAAAGGCTTTAAATGACTCTTCAGAACGTTTAGCAAATTTGTAAACATCGTCACCGATTTTAGGAAGAGATTTCAAAAATTCACCAAATTCTTTTCTGAGATCCTGCAAATATTTTGCTGATAATTTTCTGCTTAAAAAGGAGGATAAGGCACCGACATTCTGGGCAATAGACATATTATTGTCATTCAAAATAACAATGATGTCTTTGTCTTTATGGGTGTCGCCAGCCTGATTTAAACCTTCATAGGCAAGGCCGGCGGTTAAAGAACCATCCCCGATTACAGCTATGACCTTCGCGTTTTCCTTTTTTAATTGCTTGGCACAAGCGATTCCAAGGCCGGCAGATATTGAAGTGCCGCTGTGTCCGGTTGAAAATGAATCGTAAGGGCTTTCGCACATACGTGTAAATCCGCAAATACCTTCATGTTTACGGAGAGTATGGAACTGCTCCCGCCTTCCGGTAAGTATCTTGTGGGCATAAGCCTGATGCCCGACATCCCAGATAACCTTGTCTTTAGGTGTGTCAAAAACATAATGAATTGCTATCGCAAGCTCAACTGCACCAAGGCTGGAAGCAAGATGCCCGCCATTTTTAGATACCACCTCTACAATCATTTTACGCATTTCTGAGGCAAGTTGCGGAAGGGATGAGCGGTGAATTTTTTTCAGGTCTTCAGGAAAATTAATTTTATCAATGATACTCAAATGTTGCAGCCCTTCGTATTAATATCTATCGTTTTCTTTCAATAATATACATTGCGATTGCTCTGAGAGGATCTGATTTATTATCAAACAATTCAATAGCATTCAAGGCATTATTTACAAGTTTTTTTGCATACGCTTCTGATTCGGAAATTCCAATAAGGGCAGGGTAGGTGCATTTGTTTCGTGCTTTATCTGTTCCGACCTCTTTCCCTGTAACAGATGGATCTCCTGTGACGTTAAGTAGATCATCTGTTATTTGAAAAGCCAGACCTATATTCTTCGCGTATGCCTGAAGCTGTTCTATCTGTTTAGAACTTCCATTCCCCAATATAGCCCCTGATTTTACTGATGCCTCAATGAGTGCTCCGGTTTTCAAAGAATGCATTGTTTCAAGTTTTTCCATTGATATATGCCTGTTTTCGTAAGAAATATCTCTCATTTGTCCTTCTATCATCCCCTTACATCCTGCAGCAACTGCAATTAAATGTATAACTTTTAACCATATACCGGCATCGTACCTGTTTACATCTATCGATGAAAGAATCTGGAATGATAGAGTGAGAAGAGCATCTCCGGCTAGAATGGCTGTGGCTTCATCAAAAGCAATATGGCAGGTCTGTTTGCCTCTTCGTAAAGAATCGTTATCTATTGAAGGAAGATCGTCATGTATTAAAGAATAGGTGTGTATCATTTCGAGGGCACAGGCTGCTGGAAGAACATTTTTTTCTTCACCACCAACTGCTTCGGCAGCAGCAATGCACAGAACAGGCCTTAATCTTTTCCCCCCTGACATAAGAGAATACCCGATAGCTTTGGATATGAGATTTGAACTCTGGACATCGATAATTTTCTCAAGTTCATTATTTATCTGATTGTTCTTGGACTCAAGGTATGAGTTCAAATCGAAAATAAACTTATGGGAGGTCATTCCTGTTCCTTATCGGGAGCAAATGGTTTTTCTGTGATATTTCCGTCCTGATCCTTCATTAGAATTGTAATCCTTTTTTCTGTTTCATCAAGTTTGGCTGAACAATAGTTTGAAAGCTTGATGCCTTCTTCAAATTTTTTAATGGAATCGTCCAGAGAAAGATTTCCTGATTCAAGTTCATGGACAATATTTTCAAGTTGTTTCATCGCGTTTTCAAAGGTAAGTTTTGCCATCTCATTATTTCCTTTCAACACGGCATATTATGGTTCCTTTTGCAACTATTACTTCAAGTTTTTGATCTATATTAACATTTTTTGAATCTGTTATAATATGTTTATCAGGTATAGTCCTTGTGATGCTATAGCCACGCTGCAGTATAGCCATCGGACTTAATGCGATTAATTTAGATGAATATTCATTTAATATATATCTTTTCCTGTCTATTAATGTATTGGCTGATTTAAATATATTTAACAATATCATATTATTATATTCTATATTTTTTGAAATATATTTAAAAGGATTGCATGATAATAACTTATCATATCTCCAGTATATACAACTCTTGTGTTGTTTTATCAATAACATTGAGGTCCTTAATAGTCGGTTATAAAGATCATCATTTCTGATTAATAAATCCTGAACTTTTCTTTTCGGATCTTTGAGTCGCTTAAAAAGGTTGTTAACAATTGTGCGATATTCTTTAATATATCTACTATAATGTGATGTTAATGATAAAGTTAATTTTTGTATGTTTATTAAAAGATCATTTTTTAGTGGAACAACAATTTCTGCGGCAACCGATGGAGTAGGGGCTCTGTAATCTGAAACAAAATCAGCGATTGTAAAATCTGTTTCATGTCCAATTGCAGATATAATAGGAATTTTTGATTCAAAGATTGCTCTTGCAACAGATTCAGAATTAAATGACTGCATTTCCTCCAGGGAACCACCACCACGAGCAATTATTGCGACATCAGCATTGTCATATTCGTTTAATATCTTAATTGCATTAACAATATCTTCTTCAGATGATTCTCCCTGAACTTTTACAGGTATTATCTGAATATGAATATTTTGATAACGTCTATTGATAACATTAAGAATATCAAATAGTACAGAACCGTTAGTTGATGTAATAATTGATATAGTGTCTGGGAGAAAAGGGAGCTTTTTTTTGTGTATTATATCAAAGAGACCTTCTGTAGATAGCCTTGATTTAAGCTGTTCAAATGCTAATTGTAAAGAACCAATCCCTTTTGGTTCTAAATATTCAAATATAATTTGATAGGTTCCTCTTGATTCATAAAGACTTATTCTGCCAAACCCTATAACAGATATTCCATTTTCGGGCGCAAATTTGATATTTCTGAGTTGACCTTTAAAAACAATAGCATTGATCTTAGAATTATTATCTTTAAGTGTAAAATACAGGTGTCCTGAAAAAGGGGTATTTAAATTGGATATTTCTCCATATACCCAAATAAAAGGATAATGATCTTCGAGTAATTTTTTAATCTCATTTGTCAGTTCGGTAATAGAATATATTTTATTTTCCATATGTTATACAATTACTATTTTACGTGGAAGACAAATCTTGACATTGAAATCAGAAACCCCGAAATCGACCTCATTACACAACGTCTGATAATGAATATTATGTAAACTAAACGGGATATGCGATTTATTCAGACACTGAAAGCCCGATACTCCCCTGTTTGTCATTTTTGTTCATGTTGATAAAATCGCGAACTGCCGGCACTATGTAAATATTGTCATAATCAAGGGTGCTCAAATATTCAGCTATCAATTCATTTTTTTTAAGAGTCGAAAGATCTTTATCAACGATAAAATAATTTTTTCCTTTAACTATACAAAAACCGCTTTTCACCTTAATTCCCGTTTTTCGAAAACTTTGTTCACTTATTGTAATATTTAATTTTTCCGATAGATTTTTGAGCTCAACGAATATTTGTTCAGGCTTCATGAAAATCCTCTTGAAAAATAGCCAAATTGATTTATAATGTATTTAATACTTAAAAGGAGGTTTAAATGCAATCATATCAATTAAAAAGCACAACGGCTCAGACAGTTGTTATTAATGATTTTATTCGCAGTGTTTACAACTGGATGGGCATCGGTCTGGCATTAACAGGTTTAATTGCTTATTATGTTTCAACTGATATTTCAATCCAGAATTTAATTTTTGGGAATAAGCTTGTATTTTTTGGTTTAATTATCGGTGAATTAGCTCTTGTATTTTTCATCAGTTCAAGAATTGGGAAAATCACAGCTTCAACCGCAACATCCCTTTTCATTCTTTTTGCCGCTTTAAACGGCGCCACATTATCATCAATATTTCTCGTATATACGAGTTCATCAATCACTACAACTTTCTTTATATGTTCTGCAACTTTTATCTCCTGCAGCATTTATGGAATGACGACAAAACGCGATCTTACTTCGGTTGGCGGTTTTATGACCATGGGATTAATAGGAATCATAATCGCATCAGTCGTAAACATTTTTATTCGAAGCTCTGCAATGGATATGATAATCAGTTACATTGGCGTAATCGTATTTGTTGGTTTAACGGCATATGACACTCAGAAACTGAAACATATGGCAATCGCACAACCTGAAGGTCTTGATTCAGGCGTAATAAGAAAAGGCACAATTTTAGGCGCTCTTACTTTATATCTTGATTTTATCAATCTTTTCTTAATGTTACTAAGAATATTAGGAAACAGAAAATAGATTATTTGAAATACAAGAGCTGCTAACAGTTGTTATCCGTTAGCAGCTCTTTATTTTTTGAACGTAAGCTAAATATAAAAACTGATGCCAAACAACCAATTCCTTATAAGTTTTAAGCAGTTTACTCGAATCCTTGAATCCTGCCGAAGGCCCGCCAATCACTATGGCGGGAATCCTCATACTCCATCAATTATTTGGTAGATGATCCAAACTTTATTCCCGGATGGAAATTATTTAAGCATCCGTTCCTATAGTTCTTCTGACTTTATCTGCTATCTGTTGACAAAGCCTTGTTGTTTCTTCTTTATCAGGTCCTTCAACCATAACTCTGCAAATTGATTGAGTCCCAGAATATCTTACAAGCACCCTCCCCTTCTCTCCTAAAATATTTTCAATATGTTTAACAGTATCCGCAAGTTCCGGAACATCATCTATTTCGGGTTTACGTGAAACATGGATGTTCATTAACACTTGAGGATAAACAGTCATGATTTTTCCAAGTTCCGAAAGCGGTTTTGATTCTTCCTTCATGAATTGGATCAACTTTAATGCAGTCAGTATTCCATCTCCGGTAGTCTGATAATTCGAGAAAATGATATGTCCGGAATCTTCCCCTCCTATAACGGATCCCGTTTTAATCATTTCCTGGATTACATATCGGTCACCAACCTGAGTCATCGTGTGATTTATACCTTTTTCCTTAAATAACGACACCAATCCCAAGTTGCTCATGACGGTACTGACAACATGATTATTTGTTAACCGTCCATTTTTCTTCATTATAATTGCACTTATTGCAAGCATTTTATCCCCTGATAAAATTTTTCCGTTTTCATCTACTGCAATAAGCCTGTCTCCGTCACCATCAAATGCAATTCCAATGTCAGCTTTATTTTCCAATACTTTATTTATCAGAGATTCGGTATGTTCAGAACCGCAATTTTCATTAATATTTTTTCCATCCGGTGAATTATATAAGATATCTATATCTGCTCCAATATCAGATAACAATTCCGGAGCGATTTTATACGTTGCGCCGTTTGAACAATCTGTCACTATCTTTAATCCATTTAAGGTAAAACCATCGGGAAGCGAGCTTTTTAAAAAATCGGAATACCTTTTCGCGGAATCATTTAAAACTGAAATATTGCCGATATTATTCCCCGGCTTGATTTGTAATAACATACTCTTATTTAACACCAGGTCTTCTATTTCATCTTCTACCTCGTCTGTAAGCTTATAACCATTTTCATCGAACAATTTTATTCCATTATCAAAAAAAGGGTTGTGCGAAGCGGACACTACTATTCCGGCGTTTGCTTTCAATGTCCTGGATAAATAAGCTATCCCGGGAGTCGGCAAAATACCAGTAAGCAATACATTAGCACCTATAGAACAAATACCCGATGCTAAAGCATATTCAAGCATATCACCTGACATACGAGTATCTTTTCCTATAATAAACACTGGATCTGATGCTTTTTTCATAAATCTATAAGCAACGGATCTTCCGATTTTTACTGCTATTTCAGGTGTCATCGGATACTCATTTGCGACACCCCTGATTCCATCTGTTCCAAAAAGTTTACCCATTGTTGATAATTTCCATAATAATTTGTTTTTTCATAGTACTACATAACTTTACCATATTTTATCGAAGGGAACTATCCATATAATCTTGCAATATTAAGCAATAATGCCTATATGCTTATATAATAATTTTATTGCCTTCTTTCAATCATATTTTATAAGGAATCCGAATTGGATTTAATAATATTGCCATACGCAGCGATACTTCTTATCCTCCTCATATTTTCGGGATTTTTTTCCGGTTCTGAGACTGCCCTTTTTTCTTTATCTCACATTCAACGTGAGCGGATTAAAAGAAAAAATAATAACAAAGGTTTATTAATAAATAAACTCTTATCACGACCAAGAAAGCTTATTGTAACAATTCTTATCGGAAATGATATGGTAAACATTGCAGCTTCCGTTATTGCTGCTTCACTCTTTGTTTCATTTTTTAAAGACTATGGCGAGTGGATTGCAATGGCAGTGATGACTCCGGTAACACTCATTTTTGCCGAAGTCATACCAAAAACACTGGCCATGACTTATAATGAAAGGGTTGCGCCTGTTATTTGCGGTCCTTTGCATTTGTTTTCAAAATTAATTTTTCCAATACGATTTATATTATACAACATCTCTGTATCACTTGCAAAAATAGCAGGATTTGAAAAACGTCATATTCGTACGGCCATAATGGAAGATGAATTCAGGGCTCTCGTTGATCAAAGCCATGAAAGCGGAGAGATTAACAAGGCTGAACGGGATCTTATACATAATGTCTTTGAATTTAGCGACACCCACGCATTTGAAATTATGACGCCTTTAAATGAGATATTTTCCCTGTCCGAAGATATGACCGTTGAAAGAGCCGAAAAAGCAGTACAGCAGAGCCGGTTTTTAAGAATCCCCGTTTACAGGAACCGTTTCGACAACATAGTCGGAATTCTTTATACAAAAGATCTCTTAAAAATCAACACTGCTAAATCCGGAGGGGATGGGAATACGATTCAGAAAATTTACCGAAAACCCTTTTTTGTCGATGAGAACATCAAGACAGATGATCTGTTTCATATTTTGAAGAAAAAACGGATACATATCGCAATTTGTATAAATAAACAGGGTAAAGTTTCAGGCCTTTTAACAATGGATGATCTTCTCAGTGAATTGTTCGGAGAAATTCATGACGAACATGACAGGGAATTAGAGTGAATAACTTTCTTTATATTCTTGCGATAGCCTTATGCATTGTATTTCAGGGATTCTTTTCAGGATCTGAAATGGTTATTCTCTCTGCAAACAGGATAAAACTGAGGCAGGCCGCAAAGCGGGGACATAAGGGAGCCGCCCGTTTCTTAAAACTTATCGAAAAACCCGAATGGTCACTGGCAACAACAAGCACAGGCACGAATATGTTTGTAATCATCGCATCCGTATTTGCAGCGGTCTGGCTGGGTGGGGTATTCCGAAATAATAGCGAGCTGTTTACAATTCTTATTATAACTCCTGTTCTTCTGATACTTGGGGAGATTCTGCCCAGAACTATTTTCCAGCAGAAAGCGGATGAGATAGCCCTTAAAATCGCGCCTCTTTTTGTTTATGCCTCCGGAATTATTTTGCCGGTAACATATCTTGTCTTCTGGACCAGCAGAGTATTTTACAAGCTGATAGGAAAAGAGACTCTCAAACCGAATTTCTATATTTCAAAGAAAGAGCTGGAGCTTGCCCTTTCCATCGATGGAGAGGGAAGCGATCTTGAAACAGGAGAAAAAAAGCTTATACGCAGGGTTTTCCAGCTTTTTGAATCGGATGTTTCGGATGTTATGGTTCCTCTCGTTGATGTAACCGCAATATCATACAAATCAACCGTCGGAAAGGCGATAGAAGTGATTAACAGCACCGATTATTCACGGCTGCCCGTATATAAAGGCAGAATCGATAACCTGATTGGAATCATCCAGCCTTTTGATCTGACTCACATTACGGATGAAAATGCCCCTATAGGCCCGTTTATCCGTGAAGTCCCGTTTGTTCCTGAATTAAAGAAAGCCCATGACCTGCTGATATTGCTTCAGAAAACAAGAAATTCAATTGCAATAGCGCTCGATGAATATGGCGGCACGGTCGGAATTATAACCATTGAAGATATCCTTGAGGAAGTCGTCGGTGAGATCAATGATGAGTATGACGATGATACAAAGCAGTTTATCAGGCTTGGGGAAAACAAGTTTCTTGTAAACGCCAGGATGGAAATAGAGCGTGCAAATGAAATAATGAATTTGAGAATTCCCAAAGAGGATTATGAAACCATAGGCGGTTTTCTGCTAAAACAGATGGGTAAAATCCCAAGAAAAGGCGAGTCGGTATTGTTTGACAATATAAAATTTACTATCCGATCATCGAGTAAAAAATCAATTCATACCGTCATTGTAGAGATACCTGGGAAAAATCATTAACGAGACAGGTTCTGAGCGCTATTTTTTAACCCGTTCAACATATTGCCCTGAACGGGTATCTATCCGTACAAGTTCACCTTCTTCAACAAAGGGAGGTACCTGAACAACATATCCTGTTTCAAGAGTTGCCGGTTTAGTACTGCCTGCGGCTGTATCTCCCTTTGCCCAA
>JAHJQU010000292.1 GCA_018819005.1 Pseudomonadota bacterium
AAACAACATAGAATTCAAAGTCGAAGGCAAATATGCCCTTTTTACCGATCCGCTGACAAAAATCGGTGGCGAGAAATGTTCGTATCACATTCCAACCTATGAAGCGTTGAAGGGTGTATTGAGCTCGGTTTATTGGAAGCCTACCATTGTCTGGATTATCGATCGCGTCAGGGTAATGAAACGGATACGGACGCAGACGCGAAGTGCAAAACCAATTGAGTATGGTGGAGGCAATTCTCTTGCAATTTATACCTACCTTGCCGATGTTGAGTATCAAGTTCAGGCACACTTTGAGTGGAATATAAATCGCAAGGATATGGCTAAAGATAGGGATGAAAACAAACATTACCATGTTGCCAAACGGATGATAGAAAAAGGCGGGAGGCTGGATATTTTTCTGGGTGCGAGGGAATGTCAGGGGTATGTTGAGCCGTGTCAGTTTGGAGAAGGTGAGAGCGACTATGACAATTATGGTGAAATAGCATTTGACCTGATGTTTCACGGATTTGATTATCCTGATGAGCTCGGGAAAGATGAACTTCATGCACGGTTCTGGCGTCCGAAAATGGTTGACGGTAAGATTGATTTTATTCGACCTGAAATGTGTTCTGTCCGAAAATTTGTCAGAGATATGACAGCCAATCCGCCGGAATCAGTAGGATTAGAAGAGGAGGGATTGTTGGAAGGTTTTGAAGAATCGGAGGTATTGAAATGAGTTGGATACACAAACTTTGCATGACTTATGATAATAATTTGAAACACATCGGCAATCCGAACGATGAAATTCCATTATTACCACTATATCACACTACGCAAAATGCGCAGGTGCATGTTGTTTTAGACAGTGATGGAAATTTTTTGCGGGCTTCTGTCGTGCAGAAAGAAAATGCGCAAACAATTGCTTCGGCTACTGAGGATTCGGCTGGTAGATCTGGCTCTAAGATAGCTCCTCACCCATTATGTGATACATTACAATATGTTGCCGGAGATTATCTAATATGGGGAGGTAATCCTCGGAAAAAGAAAAATGAATCAGGGTATGTACATTATCTCAGTGCTTTGCAGCGTTGGGTGGATTGGTCTGATGATCGAAAATTGCGTTCGGTTCTCACTTATCTGAACAAGAGCTGCCTGATAAAAGATTTGTTAGAACACAAGGTACTTTTCGCAAACGACAAGGGGCAACTTATGGAGACATGGACTGCACTATCTACGACACCGCCAATTTTCAAGGCTATTAAACAGGCCAAAAAGAAAGGACAGTATGAGTCCTTTTGTCGCTTCTCAGTTGAGATACCCGGCGATACACGATCTGAGCTTTGGAACGATCCTTGTTTGCGAGAGTTATGGGTCCGGTTTTATACAACTCAGCTAAATGTTAGGGACTTGTGCATGGTGGTAGGGGAAGAGACAAGGATTGCCTTCAATCACCCTAAGAATATTCGGTATTCTGGTGATGGTGCAAAGCTAATAACATCCAATGATACGAATGGCTTCACATTTCTTGGACGGTTTACAAGTGCTAAAGAAGCATGTTGTGTTGGGACTGAGGTAACACAAAAAGCCCATAGTGCACTTCGTTGGCTTATCAGCCGGCAGGGATATAGAAGCGGCGACCAGGCGATTGTCGCATGGGCTACCTCTGGTGTACAAATTCCTGACCCGCTTGCCGATCCATTGTCAATGATAGGAGAAGAAGGATTGGTAAGTGATGATGCAGCCGTTGTTTCAACCGCTCAAAATCTTGCTGTTAAGTTGAAGAAAAAGATTGCGGGTTATAAAGCCGATCTGGGAGATACGAGCGATGTTGTAGTTATGGGACTTGATTCAGCAACCCCAGGCCGTATGGCTATTACTTTCTACCGAGAACTAACAGGATCGGAATTTCTTGAACGGTTAGAGAAATGGCATGATACCTGTGCCTGGGTTCATGACTATGGATACAATTACGAAACAAAAAAACGCATTCGGTTTGTCGGAGCACCTGCGCCAAAAGATATTGCCGAAGCAGCGTATGGAGGCAGGGTAGATGATAAGTTGAAGAAAGCAACGGTTGAACGCCTTTTACCTTGTATCATTGATGGACAGCAGGTTCCGAGGGATATTGTTGATTCAACTGTTCGTCGGGCAAGTAATAGGGTAGGCATGAGAGATCCGAAAGATAAAAAAGAACTGGAATGGAATAAAACGCTCAGCATAGCCTGTGCGATTTTTAGAAAATTAAACGAAAAGGAGGGATATAGTATGGCATTAGACCCAAACAGAAAGACGAGAGATTATCTTTATGGGCGGCTACTTGCAATTGCAGACAGGCTTGAGGGACACGCTCTCTACAAAGCCAAAGAAAAGAGGGATACGAATGCTGCGAGATATATGCAACAATTCGCAGAGCGTCCCAACAAAACTTGGAGGCAAATTGAGTTGCTGTTGTCTCCATATGTTGCTCGACTCGGCGGTGCAACATTCTACAAGAATCTGATGGATGAGGTGATGTGCAAATTTGATCCCATCGAAGACTTCACCATTGATAAACCGTTGAGCGGAGAGTTTTTGTTAGGATACCACTGTCAGCGTGCAGCTCTGCGGCAAAAAGAAGACAAGAAAGACAACGAAACAAATGAAAGTGAACCAGAAACAGTAACAGAAAATGCTGAATAAAAGGAGGATTTTTATGGAAACTATGGAAACATTGAAAAAGGAAGCATTGAAAAACAAAATTGATTTTGCAGTCGTGTTTAGCGTAAATGGTGCCAATCCCAACGGTGACCCATTGAATGGCAATCGTCCTCGCGTGAATTATGATGGCATGGGAGAAGTATCTGATGTCTGTATTAAACGGAAAATCAGGAACCGTTTGATGGAAAATTATGATATTTTTGTCCAATCTGATGACAATCGGAAGGATGGGGATGAATACAGAAGCTTGCGATCAAGGGCAGAGGGAATGTTACAGAGCAAGCCCGAAGATCAGAAAGCGTATAGAAAAGAGGTTTGTGATAAATGGATTGATGTCCGGGCATTTGGGCAAGTCTTTGCCTATAAGGCAAAGAAAAGCGAGAAGCCCAAAAAAGGTAAAGAGGCGGAAAAAGAGCAGGAAGAAAAAACCGATGATGCGAGTGTTTCTATCGGCATTCGTGGACCGGTTTCCATTCATTCGGCTTTTAGTGTTGTGCCGTTGAATGTATCCAGCATACAAATTACAAAAAGTGTTAGCGGTGAAGGAGATGGTACAAAAAAAGCATCAGATACCATGGGAATGAAACATCGCGTTGATCATGGATTGTATGTAACTTATGGTGCCATAAATCCACAACTTGCCTCAAAAACAGAGTTTACCGATGAAGATGCGAAGGCAATAAAAACTGCA
>JAHJQU010000040.1 GCA_018819005.1 Pseudomonadota bacterium
AATGCGTGTCTGAAATAAAGAGATATCATTTTACAATAAAGCCGGTGGGGGATGGATACGGCCCTGTTTTAAATATACCGTTCGCCCGTCCAATTTTCTAATAAATTCTTTGTCGTGAGTAGCAACGATTACTGTTGAACCCCTGATATGAAATTCTTTCAAAAGCCCGGTTACCTGGCTTGCCGATTCGGCATCGAGGCTTCCCGTAGGTTCATCTGCAAGGATTATTGTCGGATCGCCTGCCACGGCTCTTGCAATTGCAACGCGCTGCTGCTCTCCCCCTGATAACGACAAAGGGAAAGAGTTTTGTCTGTCTTCCATTCCAACAGCCCGAAGTACACTGCCGACCTTTTTTTGTATAAACTGGCGCGGTTTGCCTGCTGCCTCCAAAACAAGGGCAACATTTTCAAATACGGTTTTTGAATGTATCAGCTTAAAATCCTGAAATATTATCCCTATCTTTCTTCTTAATAAAGGAATGCGGTTCCGAGATATTCTCGACAAGTTGATTCCATCCACGAGAATCTGGCCTTCGGACGCCGGCTCGCCGAGATAAAGCAATTTTAAAAGAGTTGATTTTCCTGCTCCACTCGGGCCTGTAATAAATATGAATTCGTTTTTAAAAACTTCGAAGTTTATATCGAAAAGAGCGGCTTTTGAGCCGTATCGCCTGTAAACATGAAACATCCTGATGAGGGAGTTTTCATTGTTGTCGTTCATTCGACAATTTCCATGCTCAGCGCCCTGGAGAGGGATGCTTTTGAAATTTTAAAATCATAAAGCGCGTTGAAATAATTTGTCATTGTTCTTGAAAGTAATGTCTGTGCATCAAGAACGTCCGTTGAAGTGGATATCTGTTCTTTATAACGCTCCTGGCTTATTCTTAAATTTTCCTTTGCCTGCTCAATTGCTTTCTGAACAGTTATAATGTTGCTTTCGGCCTCTTTTGTTTTAAGAAAAAACTGCTTTACCTCAAGCCGGATTTTATCGATAATTTCATCCTTGTTCAGCTTTGCCTGTTGAAGCTGACTTTTCTTCTCTTTCTCTCCGTAACAGGTTTTTCCCCATTCCCAGAAATTCCATGAGGCTACTGCGGATATATTCCAGCTATTGGGGTCTGAAATTCCACTGCCTCCGGCAACGTCCCAGTCTGTTCCGCGCTGGTAGCGGGTTCCTGCGAGAGTCACTGTCGGGTAGTAATCTTTTTTTGCAAGAGCCGCCTCTTTTTCAGCCATTTCAATTCCTAGATCAGCCAGTTTTATTTCAAGACGATTTTTTTCAGCAAGATCAAGATAATAAAGAAGGTCATTTGCAAGCGGTATATAATCGAGGATATCCTCAAGATCAACAGAGGCATTGATATGCCTTCTTAAAATATTGTTGAAATCTGCTTTTGCAATTTCCAGATTGTTCCGGGCAATAGTAAGATCCTGGCGGGAATTGGCCAACTCGACCTGTGACTTAAGCAAATCGTTCAGCGGGGTCATGCCGACTTCGTAAAAAGATTTTGCCATGTTTTCATGGGACAACAGCAGGGTCACAGTATCTTCCGACACGCTTTGAATTTTAATTGCCTTTAAAACAGAAAAATATGCCTTGCTGGCTTGATAAACAATATCAAGGCGAACAATCTTTTCGTTTAAGTCTGCTGCATCCAGCCCGAGGCCGGCAAGCTTATAGCTGTTTAATATGGAAAATCCCGCAAAAAGAGGCTGGGTAACAGACGCAGCGAAAACATAATCATTTTCAGGAGTTGTTATTCCGAGCAAGGGGTTTGAGCTTTCTTCATAATTATGCTTGTACTGGTACGTTGCATTAAATGTCGGGAAAAAATTTGCTCTTGAAGCATTTTTTGCTGCCGTTGCAGCATTGATTTTTTCTTTTGCCTTCAACAGTCCAATATTATTGCTGATTGCCGTTTGGATTGTTTTTTCAAGAGAAAAAACCTCCTTAGTTTCACCTGCTTTTGAAGCTGGAGAAAAAAGAAGAATGATTCCAATAATAAAAACAAAATATTGCAGACTAGTTTTGGTCATTTTATTGAATCCATGCAGATTATACACGAGAGTATTTAATCCTTTTTTAAAGTTTTGATTGCTTCATAAAAAGCCAGAATCTCACACCAAGCCACGGAGACCACAGAGTTAACTTAATAATATTAAATGATATTTTCTTGGTGTTCTTAGTGCCTTTGTGTGAAAATAAATTTTTTACGAGTCCATCAGTTTTGGTTGACCCGTTTAAAATTAATTGCTATTTAAAATTTGAGCCTGAAGGAATGCTTTAAGAGTTTTCCTTGCTCAAAGCCTCCGCCGATTCCCATAAAAGCTTCTTCCTTTTCGGTGGGGGCTTTTTTATATCTTAAGAGCCCGCTAAAATCAACAGTTTCTTGCTATTTGTGTTAAGATTAAAACATATTTAAGGTTTTTATGAGGGTATTAAACAATTACTCGTAAGGATTCAAGGGGCCAAGGGTTCGGGGATTCGAGTGAAAAGTGAGAGGAGCGCGGGATTATTATGAAACAGGAACTTATTGATTTGATTTGTCTGAAATCCTTTAAGTACAGTGAGGAGCCGGTATTTAAACTTGTGTCAGGCAGGATGAGCAATTACTACGTTAACTGCAAACCGGTTACGCTTAGCCCAAGAGGCATGTTTCTTGCCGGACATCTTGTTTTTGATGAGATTAAGGATCTGGATGTCGCCGGTGTAGGAGGACTTACTTTTGGCGCAGATCCGATAGCAGTTGCAACTGCATTTGCATCAGAGTTGAAAGGAAAACCTGTTAATGCCTTTTCCATCAGAAAAACAATGAAAGATCACGGCATAATAAGGTGGATAGAAGGAGATTTGGCGCAGGGAAACAGAGTTGTAATAATAGATGATGTTGCAACAACGGGAGGTTCAACAATAAAGGCTGTTGAGAGGGCCCGCTCAGAAGGCATGGATGTTGTTAAGGCCGTGATACTTGTTGACAGGCAGGAAGGAGGCGTTGAGAATATCAGAAAACATGTTGACGATGTCTCCTCAATTATTACAAGGGATGAACTTATGAAATGCTGGAGGGTAATGAATAAGCCCAAATAGTTTCTATCAGGAAATGGCCCTTTTGAGCGATCTCGGCGTCAATCCGCAGGATTTCTTGTGCGACACACAATGCGTATGTCTCCGCGCAATCCCTTGATTTCCTTGAGCTTGCCCAAAATTGCCGATTTCCGAATTGGAAACGGAAAAGTGAACAAACTCTGTTTCCGGATGGAAACTAAAAACATCTGTATGTCGCACAGGCATCATCCGATTCCCAGGCCGTAACACTTGATACCTTTATTAAAGGATCATCAATTTTTCCCTGCAATTCCTTCGCAATTTTCATTGCTATAATTTCAGAGGATGGATTAGCTCCTTTAAACCACTCCAGTTCATTTAGAAATTTGTGATCAAGGCCGGTCATTATTTCTGAAACGTATTTTTTAATCTGTCCAAAATCCATTACAACACCGGCGTCATTTAACTTTTCACCCTTCACACAGACTTCTATTTTCCAGTTATGGCCATGCAGGTTTTCGCATTTTGCTGCTACCAGTTTAAGCTGATGTGCCGCTGAAAAATGATTTATTACTTTTAGTTCAAACATACAGTGTAATTCCTTCTTTTTATATGAGAACACAGGAATCAGAATGCATAATACATAAGAAAAACAATGCCATGGTTATTCTGGCTCCTGTATTCTCATGCTTCGTTGTGTCCGCTCCGGGCATGGCTGTTAGTTGGCAAAATTTGCCGAACTACTCTTAAGGATGTTTTTTAATTTATTGGATAATTTATTTGTTTCCAGTTTCGCAAATTCCTGCAAAAGAGATTCCTGTTTTTTTGTCAGGTTTGTGGGCGTCTTTATAGCTATCTGAATAATCAGATCTCCCCGCCCATTATGCCTTAAGTGGGGAATACCTTCACTCTGCAGGCGTATCAAATCTCCAGGTTGTGTTCCTTTTGGAATCTCGATGGATTTTTTTCCGTTTAGAGTCGAAACGGTCATCTTATCACCAAGCGCGGCCTGCACGAATGAGATCGGAATTCTGCAGTAAACATCATTTTCGTGCCGTTCAAAGAATTCATGCGGTTCAACCTGTATAAATACATACAGATCCCCGCTGGAGGCCCCATAGACCCCCGATTCTCCCTCTCCGGTGAGGCGTAACCGTGATCCGGAATCGACTCCTGCCGGGATCTTGACGGAGACTTTTTTATTAACAATAATCTGTCCGGCGCCCCGGCAATTCTTACACGGATGAGATATTGTCTGCCCGGCACCTCTGCAGTAATGGCATGTTGTTCTTACTGTGAAGAAGCCCTGGTTTCGAGAGAGCTGTCCTGAGCCGCGGCAATGGCGGCAGGTTTCAGGAGGAGATCCGGGTTCGCTGCGGGTTCCGTTGCATACGGAACAAACCTCTTTTTTTTCAAGGTTGATCTCCTTTTCGATGCCAAAAGCGGCTTCCATAAAGCTGAGAGTCAGGTCATAACGAAGATCCGCGCCTATTTGAGATCTGCTTTGAGAACGTCTGCCGTTTCCGAATCCAAAAAAATCTTCAAAAATATCACTGAAGCTGGAGAAAATGTCCTCAAATCCGCCGAATCCTGAAAAACCGGAACCTTCAAGTCCCTGATGCCCGTACTGATCATAAATAGCTTTTTTTTGAGGATCATGAAGGACTTCGTACGCTTCTGCAGCTTCCTTGAATTTCTCTTCCGACTCCTTGTCTCCCGGATTTCTGTCAGGATGGTATTTTAATGCGAGTTTTCGGTATACGGTTTTTAATTCTTCAGGAGTCGCATTCCGGGCAACGCCCAGAATTTCATAATAATCACGTTTGTTTGCCATTTGTTTTCCGTAACAGATTAAATATTAAGAACCATCAATATGTTATTTTTGCAAAAACCCATAGTTTTCGAAAATAATGATTTAAAGTAATGCCGAAAAAAAGTATGTCAACGCTATAACCGCTCTGGAGCCAGAATTATAAATGCAATGCAGGCTTACAGCAACTTGCTGACTTTTTACTTGGCGGGAAATCCGCCTAGGCGGACTCTCCCGCCGCTTGAAATAAATTCAAGCGGTTCCACCCTTACCCCACGCCGGGGCTTAATCGCCCTCGGCCTGTTGATGGACTTCTTACGAGTCCATCATTATTATCATGGATCATGTATTGCTGCATGTCCTGAAACCAAAGCAGCGCTCTCTTCTTTGTCAAAATGTTTTCCGTAACGAGTACAAAGGAAAAAGAGTATAATTCCGAAGACCATTATCCCGGCCCCCAGATAAAATGCCTGGCGAAGCTTGAACATATCCATGATCAGGCCTGCAGCCAGTGAACCCGTCAGCATTCCGGAACTGTGAGCGGTTGTGATAAGAGCCATTACAGACCCCATTGAGTCAGTCTCTTTTCCTTTCAATACAGCAAGAGCCATAAGAGCAGGCATGGAAAAACCCCCTCCGACACCAAAAAGAATGCTGGCAAACAACAGGTGAGAAAAACTGCCGGATCGCGCGAAAACAAACATGGAAAAACATATTACAATTCCTCCGGTAATAATAAGTATCCGCTTATTGAATTTATCAGCCGCTATTCCCATTGGTGTGTGCAGTAAGCCGCTGATAAAAACTCCGAGGGTTACTAATATCCCGGTTGAAAAGCTCGAAATGTGAAATTCGAGGCTTGATAAGACTGGCAGAAAAGACCAGATTATTCCGATAGCTGCCGTATAGGCAAATCGGAACATAAAAAGGCCTACCAAAACTCTGTCATTAATCAAATGTTTCCATGCTATCGGCGGCTTTGGAGATGAAACGGCTTTTTCAGTGCATGTGGGAGGAAGAAATATCTGGCTTGTTAAAAATGCTGTGAAAGAGAGAAGCCCCATGCAGATAAAAGCCATATCAAGGCTGAAATAATCTTTAATGAATCCGCCAATCAACGGGCCAAGGCTTAAACCAAAGAACATGGACATATTAAACATGCCCATGACTGCGCCTTCCCTTCCTTTCGGTGTTATATCTCCTACATAAGCCTGGGTGACAGGCATTATCATTGCCGAGGCAATGCCTTGGATAAAGCGTATTATGATAAGCGTATCAATGCTTGTTGAGAAAAGAAACGCTATAGACACAATAGCATAGGCAATCAGGCCTGCCGAAATAAGTGGTTTTCGACCCTTTGTATCTGACAGCCTGCCAAAATAGGGTAAAAAAAAGGTTCTAGATAGAGAAAAAGCTCCGAATATAAGCCCTATGTATAACCCGCTTGCACCAAGATCATGAGCATAAACAGGCAAGAGGGGAACTACAATGCCGACACCTGTAACTGCTGTAAATATTGATAAAAACAGCGCACCAAAGATTTTTTTGTCTGATTTTTGCATATTATATGGCCGTAAGAAAATTTATGTTTTCGGGCACGCAGATATCATGTTTTTACATTGGCAACAAGCCCGAAAAAAGGTTTGTTGTAAAGGCCGGCTTCAGATGAAGAGGGGCTGAAAGATGTTGAAAAAAAGACTGTTGACTTGAAATTGTTTCTACAATATGGGCGATGTGTTAATCGGCAGACAGATATCAACTTGTTCGTTTTGGCTGCGCAAGCGCAAAGACTGGAGAATATGAGCCTGAAACCGTTCTCATCTTTGTCCGACCGAAGCCGGCTGATGTGAAGCAATGTGAAGAGGGGAACGCGTGCATCTTTTTTTTATATCTCTACTCGTTGTGGTTACAGGGGGCATTTTAACCATACTGCTGAACCGGCATTTCACCCTGATGAAGTCGGTCGGGGCTTTATCGATTGCGTCCGGATGCCTCCTGGGCCTGTATTACGCCGGTTTACAACTGATCCAACCGGTATCAGCGAAAGCTTCTTTTGATTATTTGCATCATTTTACCATAACCTTTCAAATAGATGCTCTGTCGGCTTTTTTTCTGGTACTCATCTTCGGCGTTTCACTGCTGGCTGCAATTTACAGTTTCCATTATATGCACCAGGCTGAAAAATCTCTGGCAACAGCAGTCAATTATCTGTTCTTCAGTCTGCTGGTGGCTTCCGTGGCGCTGGTTGTAGCCGCAGCCA
This sequence comes from Pseudomonadota bacterium, assembly GCA_018819005.1. Taxonomy (GTDB): domain Bacteria; phylum Desulfobacterota; class Desulfobacteria; order Desulfobacterales; family RPRI01; genus RPRI01. The sequence goes on from JAHJQU010000040.1 coordinate 7,116, forward strand.
ACGTCATTACCTTCATGTTCTCCTGGGAAATCATGTCCCTCTCTTCCTTTTTCCTGGTGATACATAACTACCAGGCAGTGGAAAACCGCAAAGCAGGTTATCTCTATTTTGTTTTTTCCCATGTTGGGGCCATGTTTATTTTGACAGCCTTTGGGATTATGTACTGCTATACCGGCAGCTTTGATTTCGGGGATACGGCCGCATTGACAAGCACAGCAAAAATAATGGTGTTCGTTTTCGCTTTTATCGGATTCGGTTCCAAGGCCGGCGTATTCCCTTTCCATGCCTGGCTGCCTCACGCGCACCCCGCTGCTCCCAGCCATATTTCAGCCGTCATGTCCGGCGTTATGATCAAAACCGGGATCTACGGC
>JAHJQU010000293.1 GCA_018819005.1 Pseudomonadota bacterium
AAACAACATAGAATTCAAAGTCGAAGGCAAATATGCCCTTTTTACCGATCCGCTGACAAAAATCGGTGGCGAGAAATGTTCGTATCACATTCCAACCTATGAAGCGTTGAAGGGTGTATTGAGCTCGGTTTATTGGAAGCCGACCATTGTGTGGATTATCGATCGCGTCAGGGTAATGAACCGCATACGGACGCAGACGCGAAGTGCAAAACCAATTGAGTATGGTGGAGGCAATTCTCTTGCAATCTATACCTACCTTGCCGATGTTGAGTATCAAGTTCAGGCACACTTTGAGTGGAATATGAATCGCAAGGATATGGCTAAAGATAGGGATGAAAACAAACATTACCATGTTGCTAAACGGATGATAGAAAAAGGCGGGAGGCGGGATATTTTTCTGGGTGCACGGGAATGTCAGGGGTATGTTGAGCCGTGTCAGTTTGGAGAAGGTGAGAGCGACTATGACAATTATGGTGAAATAGCGTTTAACTTGATGTTTCACGGATTTGATTATCCTGATGAACTCGGGAGAAATGAGCTTCATGCCCGGTTCTGGCGTCCTAAAATGGTTGATGGCGAAGTTGATTTTATTCAACCTGAAGAGTGTCCTATACGGAAGATCGTCAGGAATATGATAGCCAATTCACCACAATCAGTGGGATTAGAAGAGGAGGGATTGCTCGATGAGTTGGATACAAAAACTGTATGAAACTTATGAGAATTGCCAGTCAATGATTGGTAAGGTCGCTAATGATAAAGAAGTGCCGCTTCTTCCAATTTGTCACACAACGCAAAAGGCACAGATTGAGATTGTTGTTGACCATCAAGGGAACTTTAAGAGAGCCAGAGTTGTGCCGAAAGATGATGCAAGGACGATTATTCCATGCACGGAAAGTTCTGGTGGAAGAACTGGCAAAACTCCAAAGCATCATCCCCTCTGCGATAAATTACAATACATATCTGGAGATTTCATTCAATATGGTGGAGAAGTCACATCTGGTTATGCAAATGATCCGAGTGAGCCATTTAGGAATTATTGCAATCTGTTATCTGATTGGTGCAATTCGGAATTTTCTCATCTAAAAGCTTGTGCTGTTCTTAAATATACTCAAAAGGGCAGTATTGTTAAAGATTTGGTGGATAATAAAATCTTGCTAACGGATGCGGATAATAAACTTTTGGAGAAACAGGAGAAAAAGAAAGGCTTTACAACGTTGGAAGGAAAGCAAGCGGATGCGTTTATTCGCTGGGAGATTGAAATTCCCAGCGACCCATGTTCAAAGGTATGGGAAGACAAAACGCTTTGGGAAAGCTGGATAAACTATTATTCAAATACAAAACAGATTAAAACCTTATGCTATGTTACAGGCAATGAGCTTTTTGTTGCAGAACAGCACCCGGCTAAACTGCGAAATGATGGTGACAAGGCAAAACTGATATCTTCAAATGACTGGAGTGGTTTTACTTTTAGAGGGCGATTTACAGATACAAAAAAGTGCAACACCTACCAGACTTGTGGTGTCGGATTTGAAGTTACTCAAAAAGTCCATAGTGCTCTTCGTTGGCTTATCAGCCGTCAAGGTTATCGTAGTGGAGATCAGGTAATTGTCGCATGGGCCACCTCTGGCGTACAAATTCCTGCCCCGCTTGCCGATCCATTGTCAATTCTGGGAGAAGAAGAATTGGTAAGTGATGATTCAGATGTTGTTTCAACTGCTCAAAATCTTGCTGTTAAATTGAAGAATAAAATAGCGGGTTACAAGGCTGTCTTGGGAGATACGAGCGATGTTGTAGTTATGGGCATTGATTCAGCAACTCCAGGCCGCATGGCTATTACTTTCTACCGAGAACTGACAGGATCGGAATTTCTTGAACGGTTAGAGAAATGGCATGATACCTGTGCCTGGGTTCATGACTATGGATACAATCACGAAACAAAAAAACGCATTCGGTTTGTCGGAGCACCTGCGCCAAAAGATATTGCTGAGGCAGCGTATGGAGGCAGGATAGATGATAAGTTGAAGAAAGCAACGGTTGAACGCCTTTTACCTTGTATCATTGATGGACAGCAGATTCCTCGGGATATTGTTGATTCAACTGTTCGTCGAGCAAGTAATAGGGTAGGCATGGAGGGATGGGAATGGAATAAAACGCTCAGCATAGCCTGTGCGCTTTTTAGAAAATTAAACGAAAAGGAGGGATACAGTATGGCATTAGACCCAAACAGAAAGACGAGAGATTATCTTTATGGGCGGCTACTTGCAATTGCAGACAGGCTTGAGGGACACGCTCTCTACAAAGCCAAAGAAAAGAGGGACACGAATGCAGCGAGATATATGCAACAATTCGCAGAGCGTCCCAACAAAACTTGGAGGCAAATTGAGTTGCTGTTGTCTCCATATGCTGCTCGACTTGGCGGTGCAACCTTCTACAAGAATCTGATGGATGAGGTGATGTGCAAATTTGATCCCATCGAAGACTTTACCATTGATAGACCGTTAAGCGGGGAGTTTTTGTTAGGATACCACTGTCAGCGTGCAGCTCTGTGGCCAAAGGAAGACAACAAAACAAATGAAAGCGAACCAGAGACAGCAACAGAAATTGCTGAATAAAAGGAGGATCTTTATGGAAACTATGAAAACATTGAAAAACAAAATTGATTTTGCAGTTGTGTTTAGCGTAAATGGTGCCAATCCCAATGGTGATCCGTTGAATGGCAATCGTCCACGGACGAATTATGATGGCATGGGAGAAGTATCTGATGTTTGTATTAAACGGAAAATCAGGAACCGTTTGATGGAAGATGGTCATGATATTTTTGTCCAATCTGATGACAATCGGAAGGATGGGGATGAATACAGGAGCTTGCGATCAAGGGCAGAGGGGATGTTAACGAGCAAGCCCGAAGATCAAAAAGCGTATAGAAAAGAGGTCTGTGATAAATGGATTGATGTTCGGGCTTTTGGACAGGTTTTTGCCTATAAAGCAAAGACAAAGAAAGACAAAGAATCAAAAGAAGGACAGGAAGAAAAAACCGATGATGCGAGTGTTTCTATCGGCATTCGTGGACCGGTTTCCATTCATTCGGCTTTTAGTGTTGTGCCGGTGAGTGTATCCAGTATGCAAATTACAAAAAGTGTTAGCGGTGAAGGAGACGGTACAAAAAAAGCATCAGATACCATGGGAATGAAACATCGCGTTGATCATGGATTGTATGTAACTTATGGTGCCATAAATCCACAACTTGCCTCAAAAACAGAGTTTACCGATGAAGATGCGAAGGCAATAAAAACTGCA
>JAHJQU010000294.1 GCA_018819005.1 Pseudomonadota bacterium
AGGGGCTTCACCCGCATCGCCCGCGAGTGGTTCTTCGCGCTGGCTTTCACCTGCATAGGGCTTGAAACCAACTTCAAGGAATTCGGACCCTACTTCAAGGGCGGCAAACCCATCACTCTTTATGTGTTCGGCCAGAGCTTCCAGCTCATTTTGACTCTGATAGTGGCTTACCTCATGTTCTACGTCGTTTTCCCCGAAGTTACGGCCGGGATCTGAATACATGACGGCTGAAAATACAAATACAACATCCCCGGCCTGCGCGGACTCAATCCCGCAGGCCGGGCTCAATCCTTATTTGAAACTGATCATCGGGATTGCTCTGATTCTGGGGTTCATTTTTGGAATCGGCTCCCTGGCCCAATTTATACCCGGCGCACGCCACATGGCCCGCGTGATAGACGAGCGGAACTTAAGGGCCACCGCCATCTTCTACACGGACTTTGAGGAGCCTGCCGAAGGCTCCGAAAGAATCCGCGACAGCCTCGATTACAGGCCGGGTTCCAAACCATGACCGGTTTGACTCAAAAAAAGGAAATCATTCTTCGACACGAACTGGAGTTCGCAGATTCTATCGGATCTGCAATACTAGAAAAGCCGAAGGTCAGTATCTGGTTGATCTTCATCCCGATTCTCTTTCTTTTTTTTATCTATCGCATGAAGAAATTCAAGAACGATCGCGGTAAGTTCGTTGAAGAGTTCATGACCGCCCGCCGGACTGCGATGGGTATAGCTCTCGATGCGGCGGCAGCGGAGGGAAGAGCAAATCCGGACATAGCAGCACAAATTCCGGATCTTCCGGAACCGCTTAAGAAACCGTACATTTCATGGATGAAAATCCTTTCCGCCCATTATCTGGAGCTTCTCACAGCAGATGGCGACGACTTCAGATTGCTGGTCCGCACGGCTTACCGCAACCGGGACAATTATCTGCTTGCTCTCGACCGTTTGAACACCGCTGAAAAGGAATTTCATACAGCGCTAAAACCTTACCTTGATTCAGTAGAAGGAAGTTCCGATATAACAGCCTCGATCGAATCTTTGTCCCGGCGGTTGCGCTCCGAAATGGCCGGCACTATTTTTCGTTAAATGGAAAATCTTTTCCGGCTGAACGCTCTCTTTCAGGAGAACAGATATCATGCGCCGGTGGATGGAAAAATTTCTGGACAAAGTGGGCAGTCCCGAGCTTGACTGGATTCAGGTGGAGGTTTCAAGCCTGTGTAATGCCGCTTGTATCTACTGCCCTCAGCCCCTGCTTTATAAAAAACAGCATATGCCGTTCGGGCTTTTCAAACAGATTATTCCCTATCTTGCTTATACAAATCTTGTTTATCTCCAGGGCTGGGGCGAACCGCTCCTGAATCCGGATCTCTTCGCAATGATCGGGGCGTGTAAAGCAAAAGGCAAGCGCGTCGGCTTCACGACAAACGGCATGCTGCTCAGCGAAGAGACTGTATGCAGGCTTGTCGACCTTGAAACGGACATTTTGAGTGTCAGCCTTGCCGGCACAAGCCAGGCAACCCATAATCAAATAAGAAAAGGCACCGATCTTGCAAAAATTATTGAAAATCTTGACCGGCTGAAGCGGATCAAAACACAAAAGAGAGCCATGCGTCCGGCTCTCCATTTAGCATATCTGATGTTCGCTGCAAACTTCCATGAACTGAGGGAAGTTGTGGGGCTGGCAAAAAGACTGGGGGCAGAACAGGTCGTGTGCAGCAACATGACTTTGATTATGAACGAAACACTGTATCGGGAGGCGCTTTTTAACCGGCAGGAAAAACAACAATTTGTCGGCGTACTGGATGCAATCGCCGAAAAAGCGCGGAAGGAAAACCTGGTTTTTGCATACAGCAGCCCGGGATTACAGAATAAATCGACGCATTGCGGTGAAAATATCTGTTACTCATGCGTAGTCAGCGTAACGGGAGAAATCAGCCCCTGTGTTTTCACTTCACCGACTCTTTCCCAAACCGACGGCCAAAACGGGCTTAAACCTTTGCTTCATATTTTTCAAAACCGTCCCGCACCTTGTTACCCCTTGTCTTTTGGAAATATTGCCGATGAAAGTCTGACCCAAATCTGGAACAAAAAGGAGTATCATCAGTTCAGAATATTTCATGATCCGGATATTACAAAAACCGACATAAACGCGCTGCCGGTCCCCGAGAGTTGCGCAAGCTGTTACAACAACATAGTGGGTACACCTTGAAGCACA
>JAHJQU010000295.1 GCA_018819005.1 Pseudomonadota bacterium
GATTCGATATTTATATTGAATACATCCAAAAACTTATAGATTCAGGTAGTGCCTATTACTGCACCTGTTCACCCGAAAAGCTCGAAGAGATGAGGAAAGTTGCCATGGCAACCGGAAAAAAACCTAAATATGACGGAACATGCCGTGAGAAGGAGCTTAAAAAGTCCGATAATACTGTTGTCCGTATAAAGGCCCCTTTAACGGGAACGACCATCGTCCATGATGTTATAAAGGGCGATATAGTCTTTCAGAATGCGGAACTCGATGATTTTGTTATATGCAGGAGTGATGGAACTCCCACTTATAATCTGGCAGTAGTTATTGACGATATTACAATGAGCATTAACACAATAATCAGAGGCGATGACCACGTCAATAATACTCCCAAGCAGATTATGATATATAATGCCCTTGGAGTTCCCCTTCCGGTCTTCGGACATGTTCCCATGGTTCTCGGTAGTGATAAGACCCGTTTGAGCAAGCGGCATGGAGCAATGTCGGTGACAGAATACAGAGAAATGGGATATCTTCCTGCTGCCTTCATCAATTATATAGTACGGATAGGGTGGTCTTACGGCAACCAGGAGTTTTTTACAAGAGAAGAGCTTATCGAAAAATTCTCTCTCGAAAACATCGGAAGATCAGCGGGGGTTTTCGATATCGATAAGCTTCTTGCCCTGAATGCCGACCACATAAAAATGACTCCGCCGGGAAAGATTACTAAGCATCTCGCTCCGTTTTTAAACAAGCTTGATATTGAAACTGAAGATGGGACGTTTATCGAAGGAGTGATAAAAACATTAAATGCTCGCAGCAAGACTTTAAAGGAGATGGCCGAAAGTGCCGTATTCTACTTCAAAGATACTGTCTCATATGACAAGGATGCAGCTACCAAGTTTTTTACATCCGATTCCCTCAAGATTCTCAAAATGCTTATGGAATCTCTTGAATCTCTTCAGTTATTTGATGAAAAAAGTCTCGAAAATGCCTTTATAATAGCAATGGAAGCAACCGGACTCAAACTCGGTAAAATTGCTCAGCCGGTTCGCGTGGCCCTCACCGGAAAAACAGTAAGCCCCGGAATTTTCGAAATATTGAATGTGTTCGGAAAAGAAAAATCGATAGATAGGTTGAGGAGGGCAGTTTCCTTCATTGAGGGTAAAGAGAATTGATTTTGCCTGTATTATTGCCAGAATTATCTTGACTATCATTTTTCCATTAAATAGAATTAAGTAAACTTGCTGGGGGATCGTCTAGCGGTAGGACGACGGGTTCTGGCCCCGTTAACCGAGGTTCGAATCCTCGTCCCTCAGCCACTTTTAATAAAGGCAGGCTGCCTGATCCAGTTTAATGTGCCCCGCGAATTATCGCGGGGCTTTTTTGTTTCATAACCATGGCCTCATTATTTGACGGACCAGTATAATTTAATGAAACGCTTTCTTCCTGTCCAGGTTACGATACTGAATAGCTTCGGCGATATGCTGTGATAAGATTTCTTCCTTACCTTCCAGGTCTGCTATAGTCCTGGCAATTTTTAAAATGCGGTTAAAGGCCCTTGCCGAAAGGCCCAGCTTATCTATGGCAGACTCCAGAATGTTGCTCGACGCTTCATCAATCTTGCAGTGCTTTTTGATATGCCGGTTGTTCATTTGTGCATTGCAGTATATTTTCATCTGCCTGAACCGCTCTGACTGGATCGCTCGGGCATCGGTTACACGTTTCAGTACCTCCTCGGAAGATTCAGCCTTTACTTCCCCCACCAGATCCCTGTAAGGAACTGCCGGCACTTCAACATGGATATCCATGCGGTCCAATAGCGGTCCCGAGATTTTTGCTCTGTATCTGTGAATCTGCTGGTATGTGCATCTGCACTCATGCTTGGGATCTGATAAGTAGCCGCACGGGCAGGGATTCATAGCTGCCACGAGCATAAAACTTGAAGGATATGTAATAGCCGAAGAAGCTCTTGAAATAGTCACTTTTAAATCTTCAAGTGGCTGCCGAAGAACCTCAAGCACATGCTTCTTGAATTCGGAAAGCTCATCTAAAAAAAGGACTCCATTATGTGCAAGACTTACTTCACCCGGCCTTGGAATATGTCCGCCACCTATCAAACCCGCATCTGAAATCGTATGGTGCGGTGACCTGAAAGGCCTCTTTGTAATCAACGCATCCCCTTTGGGAAGCATTCCGATAACACTGTAAATTTTTGTTGTCTCAAGCGCTTCTTCAAATGTTATTGGAGGTAATATAGACGGAATGCGTTTTGCGAGCATGGTTTTGCCTGAGCCGGGAGGACCTATCATAATAAGATTATGACCTCCGGCCGCTGCAATTTCAAGCGCCCTTTTTGCATACTCCTGTCCCTTCACTTCAGAAAAATCGACTTCAAACTGGCAGTTTTTCCCAAACAACGAGGTTATGTCGGTTTTAACAGTTTCAATTTGTCTGAAACCCCGAAAAAAATCTACCGCTTGAGATAAAGTTTCAGCCGGAAGTACCGAAATCCCACTAATAACCGAAGCTTCGTTCCCATTTTCGAGAGGGACTATTATACCTTCATAACCGGCTTCCCTGGCTGCTATAGCCATAGGAAGTGATCCGTTTACAGGCTTTATGCGGCCATCCAATGAAAGCTCACCAAGAACAAGATACCTTTCAAGCAGTTTCTGTTTAATAATATCGGTTGCGGCAAGTATCCCCAGTGCGATAGGCAAATCAAAGCCGGTTCCCTCTTTTTTTATGTTTGCCGGAGCAAGATTAACGGTTATTCGGTCATCGGGAAAAGTATATCCTGAATTTGTTATTGCGGATTTAACGCGTTCCCTGCTTTCTTTTACTGCTGTCTCAGGAAGCCCCACCGTTGTAAAAGAAGGAAGCCCTGAAGCAATATCAACCTCTACCTCAACAAGGTAAGCATCTATGCCAATAACCGCGCTACTCAAAACTTTTGCCAGCATAATCCCTCCATACATATATTCATAAATATGATGTGTCCTCAATTCCCATACAGGAGAA
>JAHJQU010000041.1 GCA_018819005.1 Pseudomonadota bacterium
GAAGCTTATTATCCGGTACCCCCAATGGATAAGCTCCAGGATCTCAGAACTGAAATGCTTCTTACGCTTGAAGACCTTGGAATAGAAATGGAGTGCCAGCACCATGAAGTTGCGACAGCAGGCCAGTCAGAGATAGATATGCGATTTAAGCCGCTTCTCCTGATGGGAGACCAGCTAATGTGGTTTAAATACGTGGTGAAAAATGTTGCCTACCGCAGCGGCCGTACTGTTACATTTATGCCCAAACCTCTCTTTGAAGATAACGGTTCGGGAATGCATGTTCATGTAAGCATATGGAAAGGGGGGAAAACCCTGTTTGCCGGAGATAAATATGCGGGCGTATCCCAGGAAACCCTTTATGCCATAGGCGGAATCCTTAAACACTGCAAGGCTCTTTGTGCATTTACAAATCCTACGACAAATTCCTATAAAAGACTTGTTCCGGGTTTTGAGGCACCGGTAAATCTTGCCTATTCAAGCAGAAACCGGAGTGCAGCTATCCGTATTCCCATGTATTCAACATCACCAAAGGCCAAACGTATAGAATTCAGAACGCCCGATCCATCATGCAATGGATATCTTGCCTTTTCCGCAATCCTTATGGCAGTGATAGACGGAATTGAAAACAAGATTGATCCCGGAGATCCTCTTGACAAGAATATCTATGATCTTCCGCCTGAAGAACTTGCCAATATTCCAACTGCTCCGGGTTCTCTTGAAGAGGCTCTGGCTGCATTAAAGAATGACAAGGATTTTCTGCTTAAGGGCGGTGTATTTACACAGGATGTAATCGACACCTGGGTCGATTACAAAACAAAAAGCGAAGTTAATCCGGTTAAGCTTCGCCCGCACCCGTATGAATTTATGCTCTATTATGATATATAACTGATAAAGAGCATGGCTGGCTTCAGGCAAGTGAAGTCAGCCATGCATCCGCCAGATGTCTTTTTGTTCCCAACTTCCCTTCTGAACAACAAGCCTGAATAAAAGCCTGATTAAAAGATTGACAAGCAGAGCAAAGATGCATTATTATAAGTTAGCGTTAACTTACATTGAAGTGTATTTTTTTATCATGCCGCGAAAGGGTTATATCAATGATTGAAGAACAAACATTTAAAGAAGGAACAAATGAAGAGTCGGGGTTAAAGAGACAAATCAAGAGATACCTGCGCTGGTTTTTCATAAGCGTTACCATGATTGCAATTCTTTATACTATCGTAATGGCAGTCATAAAAAAATTCGGAGGAGCTTAAGTGTCTTTGTCTGACTTAAAAACATTAATGCCGGATCACCATCCGGCGGAAAATATCCCACAGCGTGTCGTACCTTTCAGTCAGGTCGAAGCTGTAATTGCTCAAAGCCCAAGTATTGACAAGTCCCTGGATCATTACAAATAAAAGAAGCGCTGTTGCTTCGGAATCAATATCTTCCCTTATCAATCCTGCTTTAATGCCGTTATCCAGTAACTCTCTGAAACGCTGAAGGTAATTCTGTATATCATCATATACCTGTTTGTTTAACTTCTTGTCTCCGAAACTGATAATCTCGGCAATAACCTGAAATGAAACTCCCCTCTTCTGTTCGATTTTGGAAAGATGGCTTCTTAGTATCCCGCCAATATTATCCGGAGATGAAAGAGCACTTCGCGCCGCTGAATCAATGTCCTGCACCAGGCTTTCGGTAATATGACGGGCAAGAAAGGAAAGAATCTCTTTCTTGTTGCGAAAGTGACGGTAGATGGCAGCTTCGGATATTTTTACCTCCTTTGCTATGTTATTTACCGTAACATGTTCACTGCCTTTCTTGTATATAAGTTTCCTTGCGGCTTCTATTATCTCTCTTTTTCTTATTTCCGTGCTTTTGCGTGCCTGGGGCATTTGAATTCCTCTCCATATAGTGCAGACAAACAATAACCGACTCTCACATCAACTTATTGCCTAACCGACCATATTCATATTTCTGCATGGGTATCATGGAAAATGTCTTGGTGTCCAGAATAAATTGCTCCTTGTTCTCTGTTCATCATTATAAACAAATCGGCAAAATCAAGCCGGTTTTTTCATATGTCTTCATCAATCCACAGCTTAAGAGTCATATCAACGATCCTTTTCCGCTGCATACCGGTAAGGGGACAAAACGGGGAGTTATCAAAGGTAGTATTCCTGTTCTCGACGATCAGCAGTTTCGCGTCTCTGCTCAACGTGTGCGAATGCCAGACCGATTTTTTTACGTTGTAAATCTTAAACGGCTGCATATTCTCCGCGAAGATATCCGTGACTTTCTCCTCTCCTTCACCGATAAAGAGTATGCAGCGTCCGCGAAGCAAAACGAATACCTCGTCGGTTTCATTATGGCGTTGCAGGGCTGTGATGTTTTCGGACAAAAGATCGTTGCTGTAGTTTAAGACGGCGACCCGCCATGCGGCGTAGTCAACCACAGGACAGTACCCCTCTTTGGTATAATCACGCACTTCAAGCAGTTTTTCACTGACAGGCAAACTCATGATTTATTTCTCCGGACATGTAATATGTATAAAATTTTATCGGCAGTGTTTTTTTCCAGATCCAATTCAAATAACATAATTAATTAAACATATTATATGAAATATTGCAACATGGATTAACCTAACTCACGCGCCCGCGCGGGGCGCGACAATGAAAATGGCTGAAGAATCTAAACTGACATTGTTTCAATCCACGCGCCCACGCGGGGCGCGACCAAATGATTACGGAACAGCTCGAAAAGTAGCAGTTTCAATCCACGCGCCCACGCGGGGCGCGACTGTCTGAATACTAAACTGCTAAATATTCAGAACATAATAACTGCATTCTGCGAATCTTGTCTTTATGTCCACTTGATAAGCCCGACAAAAAACAGCATTTAATAATTACAATATTATTATAAGTAGTTACAACCGGCGCGAAGCTCCCGGCAAAAACATGTGAGCTTCAGGTTCGCGGACAGCCTCAAACAATCAATGGGCCCTCCTGATCAATCGATTTTTTGGCTCCTATATGTTCCACCCGGCGCTTCCAGTTTGACCCCAGGAAATAGAATCTCAGGCTGTCTTCAGCAGGATTAATAACGTCAATCAACCGCTGTCGTAAAACAGCCCACTTTGCAGGATCAACTATGCACTCAAAAACAGAATACTGGACACGCTGGCCGTAATCCTGGCAGGCTTTCGATACTCTTCTCAACCGTCGCGCCCCGGCGCCTTCCTGGTTTGCAACATCGTAGCTTACCAGCACAAACATGTTTTATCCTCCTTATTTCCAGATAAACGGCGGATAACCGTCAAGATCCCCGCGAAGATAACGTGCCAGCAGCAGGGCCTGAATATGAAACAGAATGCCGATGGTTACTTTTTCGTCAAGAAACGGGTGATATATCTCTTCCTGCTTTCTTTCCTGGTAAGCCACAAGAAGCGTTTTCCGGGTATCATCGTTCATTAAAACGGCTCCGGTATCGGTTTTAACAAATCCTTTATCCTGAACCTGGCGGAGATTGATCAGAGAAAGAGCCAGCCGGTCGGCCAGAAACGGCCGGAATTCCTCCATGAGATCCAGAGCAAGACTTGGTCTTCCGGGCCGGTCCCGGTGTAAAAAGCCGACTGCGGGATCAAGCCCCACAGTTTCAAGAGCCGAACGGATATCATGAGCAAGAAGCGTATAGATGAACGACAGCAGGCAGTTCACATTATCAAGAGGCGGTCGGCGGTTTCGTTCATGAAATGAAAACGCATCTTTCTGTGAAACGATCAAGTGATCAAAGACGCTAAAATAAATATGAGCGGCATCTCCCTCCAGACCGCGCAAAATATCAAGGGGTTGATCCCTGTTCAGCGATTCAAGGTGATTGTTCAACCGCTTCACGGTATCGGCAATCCGACCGGCATCCAGTTTTTCCGAATGATCCCGGAGAGCCCGCTGGAGAACTGTACGGCAATTTGCTATTTTCCCGATAAGAACCGCCCTTGCCATTGCCGCTGAAAACGCCGGATCATCAGCTTTCCGGTATTGCTCCCGCCGCAACAGAACATTGCCGGATACCGGCCCTTGAATACGCGCCAGAAACCGGCCATATTCGGTTAAAAAACTTATGCCGACACCGTTTTCTGCGCAAAACCCCATGAGAAATGGGCTGCATCCGACGTTTCCGAAGCATACAATTCCGCCGATAGTGTGAACAGGTATCCGCAGACGAACCGCCTGCTCCACCTTGACCACTACGGTTTCTCCCTCTTTCGCAAGGTACGCGCCCTGTGTCGTGACAAACAAGGTGTTCAGGTGTTTTTTCATGGCTCATTACCTAATTTATTACCTATATTTACTGTTATTACCTAATTTCCAGTTTTATTCCATCTGGCATTTCTGCCGCGGCCGAGACATTCTACACTCCCATGAGACTGAAGGTCTTTGAGCACCCTGCGAATCATATCGATACCAACGCCGGGACATTTACTCAATATATCGGCAACGCTGAAATCACCGGGAAAACTTTTAACAGCGTCATGAATCATCGCCGTCTTCCAGCCCCTTGGGTGAGGCA
>JAHJQU010000296.1 GCA_018819005.1 Pseudomonadota bacterium
CAGGATGCACCAAGGAGATGAGAATCGCGTGCGAAGTCCTTGAAAAGCATCCTGAAATGCAGATTATCGGCCCTTCAAGTGAAAAATTCATGAGGCGCAACGAATACGGCGTAGGCAAGATGTACGACCGGAGACTGGGCACTGTATGCACCATGTAATAAGCAAGTCATGTCTAACTTATCCTGTTTTGGCCCATTCCGCAGCTAAACTCAGACAATGCAATCATTAAGTCGCTATTCAATATTTGCCCCTTTTAATTGTTTAAAACTCCATAGAATTGAAACAAGAGCGAGGAGACTTATAAGCGAAGAAACAATTCCGATTGCAGGAAGTCCCCCCAGAAGCCAGACAGGCCCTCCCGTTAATGCCCCCAGCACCCGTCCAAGTCCTGATGCTGCAAGATACGCCGACAGCATGGTGGCTCTTGCTCCCGGTAAAAACTCCGTGCAAAGGGATATGGAGCTTACAATCGTGAATTCAAAGACAAGAAAAACCACAAACAGTCCCCCCAGAGCAAAAGGAAAACTTTTCCCGAAAAAAGGGAGGACTCCATAGCAGATAATTGAAATAACAAGTCCTGCAACAACCGAGCGTTTGAGCCCCAAACGGTCCGAAAAGAGAGCCGTCAGAGACTCACCGAGAAATTCTGCAAGCCCTATGGCAATAGTTCCTAATCCGAGTGCAAGTATGCTTAAGTTAAATTCCTTTTCAAGCCACACACCGTAAACAACGAAAAGATTATCATTTGCGGCGCTGATGAAAAATATAAAGCCAAGCATTCCAAGCGCGGATCGATTCTTTCCAAGATTTCTTATTGCACCAAAATAATCGGCTGATGCAAAAGCGCGTGTTTTTTTAACATCAGGCGGTATCGTCAACCGGATCGTAATCATACCGGCAAGACCAAGGATTCCAAGGGCAAAAAAGGGAGCTTTCCATCCAAAACGATCAATGAGAAAAGCCGCAAGAGGTATTCCTGCAAGCGTGCTTCCAGCCCAGCTGAATTCTGTAAGGCCTATTACAAACCCTCTTTTGCTGAAAGAAATGCGTTCGCCGACATAAGCCAGAAAAGCAGGGTCAAAAGTGCTTTTGGCAAGACCGGAAAGAACAAGGGCAGACATTACTATCCAGTAATTTGGGAAAAAACCCACAGCAAGCATCCCGGCTGCAAGCATTAAAAGTCCTGAAAGCATCATGGTTCTGTACCCGATTCTGTCGGCTACAGGGCCGAGAAATATCCCAAAAATACCTGCCGCCTGGTTACCCGCAATCATTGAGGTTACAGCAGCTATATGAACTCCCAGCCCACGGCTTATAGCAGGTGCAAAAGGATAGGGGAAACGCCTCGCGGTATTAAGCAGAATCCGGCAGATTGTTGCGAATATGATACTGACTGCAAGTTTTTTATCAATTACATCCGACCCGTTATTTAACGATTCAGGTTTGCCTTTTACCATATCTCAAACATCTCATATTATACCAAGTGGTTGGCATGTATTTATAGTGATGATACAAATATAAAACGAGTTCATATAGCCATTGCATCATAATAAAGCAAGGCGGGATATTCAATAAATTTGCTTTCTTTTTTATTATAATTCAGTATATGTCAACAACTCATCAGCTCACTGGTTGCTTTTCGGACCAAAAGCAGCATTTATAACAGGCGCCTGCCTCGGGCTGACGGCAGCCCTTGCAATGGGAATAGTTCTTGGGAGATAAAAAGATTCATGCGTATAAAGATCAGCCAGCTTCCACTTCCGCTCGATTACGGAGAAAATGATATACTGAAGGCCGCAGCCGCAAAAGTAAAATGCAGTGAAAGTCTCATCTCCGGCCTGAAGGTTATCCGCCGTTCAATAGACGCAAGGAAACGCAGTGAGGCGCCTTTCTTTTCAATGCATGTTGAAATTGAAATATCGGAATCAGCCGGTTTAAAGCTGACGGATGACAAAGATATTCAGATAATTTACGGAGAAAATATATTTCCGGAAATAAAGATCCCGAACATATCCGGGAAAGAAATAAGCCGTCCAGTCGTAATTGGCGCCGGCCCTTCCGGCCTTATGGCAGCTCTTGCTCTCGCGGAGGCCGGCCTCTCTCCCCTTCTGATTGAACGTGGCTCTCCGGTTAATAAGCGGACTTCCGAGGTTTCCCTTTTCTGGAAAAATGGTGTGCTTAATCCTGAAGGAAATGTCCTTTTCGGTGAAGGCGGCGCCGGACTTTTTTCCGACGGCAAACTGACCACGCGCAGCAAAGACAGGCTCAGAGTTCAATGTTTCCTCGAGACACTTGTAAAATGTGGAGCGCCTGAAGATATTCTCATCGATGCCGAACCGCATCTCGGA
>JAHJQU010000297.1 GCA_018819005.1 Pseudomonadota bacterium
AGAACTGCGAACCTGAAAAGAAGAATTCCGAAGTTATGCCTACAGAACCGTATCTGCTTGGATCACATTCAGGCTGCTGCGGCATGTGGGTATCAGGTCCGGACTATGACTGGGTGCCTGCTGCTTACAAATGGGGCGATGCCGGCAAGGTGTATAACCGCATGACAACAGTTGTCGGTCTCTTTACATCAGGCGACGGTGTCGGATGCTCTGGTCACAAGTTCTCTTCAGGTTCGCATGCTGAAGGCCGTCAGGTGGCAAAAGAAATGGCAAAATTCGTACGCGATCATGCCGATTTCAAACCGGCCATCAAAGAGAGCGCAACAGAACTGGTTGATCTTATTTACAAGCCGGTAAGAACATATCTTGACAACTGCAATTATACAACTGCTGTTGATATCAACCCCAACTACGTTAAACCTTCCGGAATGGCATTGAGACTCATGAAGGCCACGCATGAATACGGTGCAGGAACCGCAACATACTATCAGACCAGCAGCAAGAACCTTGAGATAGTAATGGATCTTCTTGCAACAATGCGCGAAGACTGCGAGAAGCTGGGTGCCGGTGATCTCCATGAGCTTATGAGAGCGTGGGAAATTTATCATCGTATATGGACGGTTGAAGCACACCTGCGCCATATCCAGTTCCGTAAGGAAACCCGCTACCCCGGATTCTACTATCAGGCTGACTATCCGGGACAGGATGATACAAACTGGTTCTGCTTTGTAAACTCAAAGTATGATCCGTCAA
Organism: Pseudomonadota bacterium; assembly: GCA_018819005.1. Classification (GTDB taxonomy): domain Bacteria; phylum Desulfobacterota; class Desulfobacteria; order Desulfobacterales; family RPRI01; genus RPRI01. The sequence continues at coordinate 754 of JAHJQU010000297.1, forward strand.
AGAAGGAATGGAGCGTATTCAAGAAAGATTACATCAAGATCATTCCTTGATTTATCAGTTAAGTCAGTTGGTTAGTTGGATATACCTCCAGGTGTCGGAAGACGCCTGGAGGTTTTTATTAAGGCGATATCCGTTTGAAGATGTCCGCATACTTAAGACTTTTACAGCAAGCAGTTGATGTGTTCGTTGGAAGTCTAAATATGCTCACTCAATGAGCTTTTTGGGAATTTTTAAGATAATATAAGTTACCGAACGTAAAATTCTTAAGCATCCGGACATTAGGAAAAATTTTGAAATAAACTATATATAAGGATATCGCCTTAAAGGATGGCACCGTTTTTTATATTAATTATTTAAATCAACTTTTTTAAGCACGGAGGGATAGCATGACAGCAGACAAAGCAGCTCCTGCTAGCGGAAGTGTTATGGTCGTCGGGGGCGGAATAAGCGGTTTGACCACGGCCCTTGAGACTGCGGAAGTGGGGTATGAGGTCTTTCTGGTCGAAAAAAATCCTTACCTGGGAGGAAGAGTAGCGCAATTAAATCAATATTTTCCTAAGCTATGTCCTCCGACCTGCGGTCTTGAGATCAATTTCAGAAGAATTAAAGACAACCCGAAAATCAAAGTTTTTACACTTGCAGAGGTTCAGAATGTTGAGGGAGTGCCTGGGAATTATGATGTTCAGATCAAGTTAAGCCCTAGATATGTCAATGAAAATTGTGTGGCTTGCGATGAATGTGTTAAAGTATGCCCCGTTGAAAGAAAAAACGACTTCAATTTCGGACTCGATAATTCAAAAGCTGTCTTCAGGCCTTTTGAAATGTCATTTCCGATGCGTTATGTTATTGACGGCGCAACATGCAAAGGGCCTGAATGTGCCAAATGTGTTGATGCATGTAAATACAGCGCAATAGACCTTAAGATGGAATCAAAAACTATTAACCTTAAGGTTGGAGCGATCGTATGGGCTACTGGTTGGACTCCGTATGACGCCAACAAGATAGATAATCTCGGATTTGGGAAGCATCCTAATATAATTACGAACATGATTCTGGAAAGATATGCTTCTCCCAATGGACCCACAAAGGGGAAAATAATCCGCCCCTCCGACGGCAAGGCACCGGAAAGCGTTGCATTTGTCCAGTGCGCCGGATCAAGGGATGAGAATCACCTTCCTTATTGTTCTTACATATGCTGCATGGCTTCACTCAAACATGCAACTTATATCAGAGAACAATATCCTGATGCCAAAATCTATATCTTCTATATAGATTTGAGAACTCCCGGCCTGAGATATGAAAAGTTTTATGACAAGATCAAGGCCGACGACAAAGTCTTTTTCATCAAGGGCAAAGTGGCGGAAGTAAGTGAAGATCCTGCCACAAAAAATATTACAGTAGTTGCCGAAAACGCCGTAACAGGTGAAAAGATCAGAGAGACTGTCGAAATGGCTGTTCTTGCTACAGGTATGCAACCGACAGCAGCAATAAGCAAACCGCATGCAGAATTGAATTATAACCCTGACGGATTCATCATCAATGATTTCAATAAGGGCGGAATGTTTGCTGCAGGATGTGCCAACAAGCCTGCCGATGTGGTATCGTCAAACCAGAATGCTACCGGTATGGCCCTTAAGGCTATTCAAACCCTGGTGAGGAGGTAGGAGGTTATCAATGGATAAAAAATATGGCGTATATATATGCACTGGTTGCGGAATCGGAGAAGCTCTCGACATAGAAAAGCTAAGCGCGGTTCCTAAAGAAGTCGGCGTGGGCATAGTCAAAACACACCCGTTTCTTTGCGGCAAGGAAGGCCTGGAATTACTCAAGCAGGATATAGCCGGCGAGGGAGTCAATTCCCTCGTGATTGGAGCCTGTTCCCGCCGGGTCAATTTCGATATTTTCAGATTTGACGGCTGCATTGTGGATCGTGTCAATCTAAGAGAGCAGGTTGTATGGACCCATCCAAGCACAAAAAAAGCCGGAGAAGAAGGCGGTATTGACCACATTCAGATGATGGCTGAAGATTATCTGAAAATGGGTGTCATCAAGATACAGAAGATAACACTGCCTGAGCCTTATAAACTTGACGCTTTTTGCAGGAAGATACTGGTTATCGGCGGCGGTATAGCGGGTATTTCGGCAGCTATAGATGCTGCAAAAACCGGATATGAAGTAACAATCGTAGAGAAGGAAAACTCTCTGGGAGGATATGCTGCAAAGGTGCGCAAGCAGCTTCCGGTTGAAAATCCATTTGAGAATATTATTCCTCCTGTTATTTCAGACAGGATTAAAGAGCTTGAATCATTGCCCGGCATTACAGTAAAAACGAACACTATTGTTGCCAGAATAGCCGGTCAGCCCGGA
>JAHJQU010000298.1 GCA_018819005.1 Pseudomonadota bacterium
GTAATACCGTTTGATGTATCATCTCTTTTAACCTCGTTGGTTACGGTTTTTGGTTGCTTGTGTCAAACCCATATTACCGAATTAACGAGGTTTTTCAACCTTTATCTTCTCAATACACCTGATCAATAGCGGATCTACGGAGAAAGGACTGATAACTTCTTGACAAGCGGTGATGTATCCCATAGACTAGTCTTAAACAAGTCTAACCACAGGAGTGATATTATGGATTCCGTAGGCGCCTATGAGGCCAAAACACATCTTTCAAAGCTTCTTGATCGTGTCATCAAGGGGGAAAAGATAATGATAACCAAACACGGTGTACCATTAGCCGTTCTACAGCCTCCGGCATTTTCTCGGAAGGCGTTGCCCCGACAGGTCATTGCCGAAATGCGGCAATTCCGCGATAAGCATCCGCTTGACGGGCTTTCTATCCGTCAGATGATTGAAGAAGGAAGGCGTTAAGTGAGCGAGGATTTTGTCATTGATACATCGATTGTCATGTCCTGGTGTTTTATGGACGAAATAAACAAATATGCCGATGTGATTCTGGATCTGCTTGAGGAGGCCACGGCTTTTGCTCCCTCAATCTGGCCATTGGAAGTTGGAAATGTCTTGCTGGTCGCCGAGCGGAGAAAACGTCTTAGTGAAGCGGACAGTGTGCGATTCATCACCTTGCTCTCTGAGCTCCCTATCGTCGTTGAACAGGAGCCTCCGGAAAGGATGATTCATGAAATTTTGGCGTTAGCAAGGGAGCACAAACTTTCGAGCTATGACGCCTCATATTTGGATCTTGCGATGCGGAAAGGACTATCCATAGCCACCATTGATAAAAACTTGATCGCTGCGGCCACGCGAAGCCGTGTACCTATCGCAGGTAAATAGCGGCAGATACTATTTTATCCGGAAAACTCCAATGATAACCCCTTATTTTGTTTCCTTGAGCTGGTGCAGTTTGCAAACCTGAACCAGCAAAAATATTATCCCTAAATACAAAATTCGCTTAATTAAAACAAAATATATTGATCCGGAGGGAGCAAAAAAGGGAGACTGGCATGCGTATTCAGCGGAGTGGACGCCGGACAGGATATGGGAAATAATTAAATTACACATTTCGCGCATAGCACAAAGTGTAATATAAATCTCCTCAAAAGCCCCTTTTCTTGCCCTCAGGTCGCCCAAACAGGAGAAATGGTTCGCTAAATACAAGGATTCATTAAAATACGTCCGTATTTGCCAGGGTATTGGCGGAACACTCGACACCATCGGGGGTACGGTCAAGCGCGCACCTGTCGTCTGGTGCAACCTTGGCCTGGAATGGCTTTACCGGTTGTTGTCAGAGCCGTCGAGAATAAAACGTCAGAAGATACTGCCGGTTTTTGCCCTGAAAGTGATGTTCGCCCGTATCGGTGGTAGAAAATAATGTAGGTTCAATTTTATATTACACACTTCGCGCATAGCACAAAGTGTATAATATAAACAGCCATGGATAGAACCGGCAATCCTTTTAAATTAGAGAAGGATGTGGAGGACATACACCAAAATATAAGTTAACGGGACGGGAAGGCGGCGGAGAGGATCTGGGGGGTGATTGCCAGAGAGACCGGCATTCAATGAAATATCTTGACTTTTTGGCTGCCTGAGCTCCATATTGCCTTCATGAAACATGCTTTTGCCGGGATCAAAGAGGAGGGTTTTATGAGGACCGCGAATAATTTAGAGAAGATAGAAAGCCAAATCATGAATTTGTCTGTATCCGACCAGATTCATTTGATTGAGCGCATTGCCAGACGGGTCCGCTCCGTTCAGGCAAAATCAGAGATAACCACCCTGAATTGGAACGATCTTTACGGAATGGGTAAGGGGATCTGGAGAGGGGATGATGCCCAGGATTATGTGAATCGGGCGAGGGAAGAGCGGATATGATTCTTTCCGAAGCGCTTGGGAAAATAAAAACGATTTTTCTGGATACAGCGCCTGTCATCTATTTCATCGAGGCTCATCACCAATTTGGTCCTCTGGTCAGGCAGGTGATCGAATTGATGAATGAAAACCGGATTCAGGCATTTACATCGGTTTTGACCCTTTCCGAAGTCTTGCCGAAACCGGTAGAGACGGGGAATGACGAACTGGCGGAAAAATTCAAGACGTATCTCAAAAACGGGCCTAATCTGACCCTGCTACCGATTACGGAAACCATCGGCGAAAGAGCGGGCGTTCTGCGGGGGAAATACCCCCATCTTAAAACCGTGGATGCCGTTCAGATTGCCACGGCGCTCGACGCCAAAGCGGACGCCTTTTTAACCAACGACAAGAAGCTTTCAGGAATCAAGGAAATCAAGATTCTTGTTCTGAACGATTATCTCGTCGATACCAGGGTTTCGGACCGCACATAAAAATCTAAACATTTCCTCATACAAATAAATAATCCCTCGCGTCGGTATGTCATTCTGGCTCCGGGTCAGGCAGCTATTTGCTGGAATGAGATTGCGGACGAAAAAAATGATAGAGCAGTTTCGAATCAGATTTTCAGAGAATATCAAGCTCCTGTCCCCGCTGGGTTTTAAAGAATCACTTTTCCTGTGGAAAGACGCGAAGGTTGTACTGACAGACAGCGGCGGCCTTCAGGAGGAGACGACGGCCCTCGGTATTCCCTGCGTGACGATTCGGGAGAATACGGAGCGGCCGATCACGGTAGAAATGGGAACCAATGTCCTGGCCGGTACGAGCAAGGAAGGGATTCTGAAGGCGTATGGCGAGACTCTCGAAAAGGCGAAGCACGCCGCTGTTCCCCCTTTGTGGGACGGGAAAGCTTCAGAAAGGATTTGGGAAATAATTAAATTACACACTTCGCGCATAGCACAAAGTGTATAAAATAAACAGCGCCGATTTCAGTCCGCCACAGGTATTGGCGAATCGTAGACCTTGTGAGCCTATCTACCCATTTCGCGCTATGCACAAAGTGAGTAATATAAATCCTTACTCCTTTCGCGTTACATTCCAAATGATGCCTTGACATCACACCGCATGATGCTATGATGACATTATGAGAACGACACTTACCATAGATGACGATGTTCTGGACAAAGCGAAAGCTGTTGCGGCAAAGCTCCAGGTGCCCTTTCGCCGCGTGGTTAATGAGGCGCTGCGTACAGGATTGCAGACGGTTGAGGATCCCCCGCGAACTCGGCCCTATCACACCCGCCCCCGCAAGATGGGGCTGAAAGCCGGGAGGAATCTGGACAACATCCAGGCGCTCCTATCGCAGATCGAGGGAGAGGATCACCGGTGATCCTCGTGGATGCCAACGTCCTCTTGTATGCCGAAGACCAGCAGAGTCCTCACCATGTGATGGCACGCGAATGGTGGGATGCTCAGTTGTCTGGTGCCTCGCCGGTGTGCCTTTGCTGGACCGTCCTTGGCGCTTTCATCCGCATTGGCACGAATCCGAGCGTCTTTGAGAATCCCCTGTCTCTCGATCAGGCGCTCTCCCGTGTGCAAAGCTGGTTGGATCAACCCTGCACGCGCATCGTTCATCCGACCGACCGGCACTGGATCGTCTTTCGAAAAATGCTGGTCGAGGGTCAGGCCGTCGCGAA
>JAHJQU010000042.1 GCA_018819005.1 Pseudomonadota bacterium
GGAGAAGCAGAGCAAGAGGAGTGATATCGATATACTCGTCGCGTTCAACCGTGATATCGACCTCTTCGACTTTTTGGACCTGCGTGAATTTCTCGAAAGCCAGCTCAGTCTTAAGGTTGATCTGGTCATGGAGTCCGCTCTGAAGCCGGCCATTGGTAAACGTATCCTGTCCGAGGTCGAATATGTCTAAAGGGCGTGAGATCTCCGATTACCTTGATGATATTGTAACTGCTATTGCCGATGCCGAGGAGTTCACCCACGGAATGTCTTTCGAAATGTTTGCAGCGGACAAGAAAACGGCAAACGCCGTGATCAGGTGTCTCGAAGTCCTCGGCGAAGCAGCCAAACACATTCCGGCATCATTTAGAAAAAAACATCCCGATATTCCCTGGAGTAAAATGGCCGGCATGCGGGACGTTCTCATCCACGACTATATGGGGGTTGACCTGAAGACCGTCTGGAAGGTTGCACAGGAGCGCTTGCTGGAGTTGAAACCCCTGCTCGAAGGACTACAAACGACAAAGAAAGATTAAAAGGTAAAAGAAAAGATACATTGGCGGTGAAGGTTAGCGGAAATTGGCGTGTGACCTTCAAGCTGAAAAATGAAAATGTTTTCGAAGTAAATTATGAAGATTATCATTAAAGGAGCTTATTATGGGTATGCATAATCCCCCTCATCCGGGCGAAATAATAAAGGAGTTTTGTGTCGAACCACTCGGTTTGACCGTTACCAGAGCAGCCGAATCTCTTGGCATTACCAGAAAAACCTTTTCAATGCTCTTGAACGGGAAGTCAGGTATTAGTCCTGAAATGGCCTTGAGGCTTTCAAAGGTTTTTGGACGTACTCCCGAAGGATGGTTAAGGCTTCAACTTCAATATGATTTATGGAAAGCGAAACAAAATGTGGATATCGGCCATCTCGAGAGGATAGCCGCCTGATTGTACGTCACCGCATTTAGGGGCATTAAGTTCAAACTTATTTATCAAAAAGCAAATATTTATTCGCCTTTGCGAGTTTCTCGCCGCGTATCCGAAAGATTCAGTCAGCGGTAAAGCGATATCATTGTTGCTCTCAACTCGCTAACTGTTCGCGTAAATGACAATTAATAACGCAAAAAGGGCAATAAATGCGAATGCGTACTCCCTGCCACCGGGAAATCGCCACCCGATATTGAGATCGAATCCATTGTCTTTGTTGATCATTTTCACCTCTATGTATTCTGTGCCAAGAGCATATAGCAGATTCTATGCGGGCTGTTAAAAGAAAACATGTAGGAGGAGAAATAATCCTGAATCACGTGCCGGGGGAAACACCTTGACACACAATCGCCTCACCTTTATACTCACGCTATCTGAACGCAAATGCTTTTCACAAATGCTTTTCAATAAAGAGAGCTTGAGTGCTTTAAAAAACTTAGAAGCAGCTTCAAAATTCTTCTCACCGGCGCGACCGGATATCTGGAAATCAACCCGGTCAGGGTTCTGCTAAAAAAGGATCAACGATACAGATGAAAAATTACGATTCTTCCAAACGCATTCTGGTTACAGGCGGGGCCGGATTTCGCAGCGTTTCCTCACCAGGTTCAACGGAATTCCTCTCGGGGGCAAAACCGGAAGGATGGTATGTTGTCGATAGTTGCACAGTATGTCGGATATTTGTCGACATACTATGTTAAATTATGCTATATCCTTTCTGCAATCAACAATGGTGGGGAAAAAATGGTAGAAGAACTGCGAAGAAGGATCTCCGGCGAGGAATTTGATTACCAGACTCTGTTGGATGGCCTTCGGGAATATGACCGCCCCCGTGACAAGATCACGAATCTCCTCAGACAGGGAGGCATCATTCGGGTCAAGAAGGGAATTTATATTTTTGGAGAGAGATACCGACGCCGCCCATTCTCCAGTGAACTCCTTGCCAACATAATCTACGGACCCTCCTATGTGTCCCTCGAAACCGCCTTGCATTATTATGGCTTGATTCCGGAGAGGGTGGAAGCGATGACATCGGTCACCAACGCAAGGGGCCGGCGTTTTTTCACCCCTGTCGGCCTTTTCATTTACCAAGGCGTTTCCATGAACGCCTACTGCATCGGGATCGACCAAGGAGAGCTCGAAAACGGACGTTCTTTCCTGATCGCCACCCCGGAAAAGGCCCTGGCGGATAAGATCCAGGCTGACCGGGGAACGGCGATTCGCACCCAGGCGGAAATGCGGACCTATCTGTTGGATAGCTTACGGATAGACTCCGAGGGTCTGGGAAAGTTGAATGCCGAGACGATCTCTCTGATTGCGGCTCAATACCGCTCCCGGAAGCTCCGGTTACTGAGCGGTCTGGTCCGTCGACTGGGTGGAAGAGGTAACCGCTATGAATGAGGCGATTGCACGCATGCTGCGCCGGTATGAATGCCAAAGCGTTGAGGACCATGTGAGGCCCCTTCGGGGACGATTTAGGGGACGTCTTAAACATTTAAACTTATTTATCAAGAAGCAAATATTTATTAGCCTTTGCAAATTTCTCACTGCTTATTACAGCTTTGCCAGCGCCGTTACCGAAAGACACGCGACCTTTGCATAACACCCCCTTTTTCCCGATTACTGCGTCAGGCTCAAATTTCAATCCTCGAAATACTCCTATGTATTCCTGCGGTTAAAATTATCGCCTTCCTTGTACTTGGTCAAAATTGAATATTCTTCAAAGGTCTCGACACCAGTCGGAGGAGAAAGCGATATAATTATTGCTCCCAACTCGCTAACTGTTCGCATAAATGATAATCAGGACCGCAAAAAGGGCAATAAATGCGAACGCGTATTCCCTGCCGCCGGGGAAATCGCCACCGGATATTCAGATCGAATCTATTGTCTTTGTTTATCATTTTCACCTCTATGTATTCTGTGCCAAGAGCATATAGCAGATTCTTTACATGCTGTAAAAAGAAACCATAGAGGAGGAATTATCCCGGTTAGTGTTGTTCATCAAAGTATCAATCTGTGAAAAAACTGTGTTGATCTCAGAAACAGGAAATTGTGTTGAATTTTGAGTGTTGAGTTTATGATTGCCCTGACAGAGGCGCCTCAAAAA
>JAHJQU010000043.1 GCA_018819005.1 Pseudomonadota bacterium
AATATCGATCGGGGAGATTCCTGATCTTGGCTTTTTACCGGAAAGCGTAAAAACAGATCGCGGATTCGTTATAGTGAATGAATATTACCAGACAAGCAATCCTCAAATATTTGCAATCGGAGATGCCGTAAAGCCGGGGCTTATTACCGATGCCATAGGAGCCGGTCGCAGCGCTGCTGATGCCATAATAAAAATTCTTAAGGGAAAACGCCCTTCCGATAACCTTCAGCTTGTGATAGATAAAAAAAGGATCAAGCTGGAATATCTTGACCCAAGGGTTACCGGATTTGACGGGATAGAACATTGCGGCTCACAATGCTCATCATGCGGGACCTGCCGCGACTGCGGTATTTGCGTTGCCGTTTGTCCGCAAACAGCAATAATCCGAACGGCAAAAGGCGGAAAAGATTTTGAAATGGTTGTGGATGAAAACAGGTGTATAGGATGCGGTTTCTGCGCAGGAGCTTGTCCCTGCGGTGTGTGGAATATAGTGGAAAATGAACCTATTGAATAGAACCGGCTTTGTAAAAAGTCCATAACCCTTAAACCCTCGACCCCTTGGACCCTTTTATAATATGAAAGCTCTGATAGCACTCGAAGATGGAAGAACCTTTGCCTGCCGAAGCTTTACAGGTCATGGAGAAGCCTTTGGGGAAATTGTTTTCAATACCAGCATGACCGGATATCAGGAGATTATTACGGATCCTTCTTACAGCGGTCAGATGGTCACAATGACATATCCTCTGATAGGTAATTACGGTGTCAATTATGAAGACATTGAATCATGCAGAATACAGGTGTCGGCTTTTCTGATCAAAGAGTACCAGGAGTATCCTAGCAATTTCAGATCAACCGGAACTTTAAGGGATTATCTGAAACAGGAAGGAGTTCTTGGGATAGAAGGATTTGATACCAGGGCGCTTACAAGACATATCAGAGACAAAGGCGCCATGCGGGCTTATATCTCCACATCCGATATTAATCCCTTCTCCTTAACTGAAAAGGCGAAAAAGATACCAAGCATGGTAGGACTTGATCTTGCAAAAAGAGTTACGACCGGCAAGCCCTATTTCTGGTCGGAAGGGAAAATTCAACCTTGCCCGGAAAGCGTCGATGATTTAAACAAATCGGTATGGAGAAAGAAAAAAGAGATATTATCTGTCGTAGCCTTTGATTTCGGAATAAAGTATAACATTTTAAGATGCCTTGAGGCTGCCGGCTGTGAAATACTGGTTGTTCCGGCTTCAACCTCTGTCGCTGCTGTAAGGAGTATTGAGCCTGACGGTATTTTCCTTTCAAATGGTCCCGGTGATCCTGAACCGGTAACCTATGCAATTGATACTATACGGGCGCTACTGGATTACAGGCCGGTATTCGGCATCTGTCTGGGGCATCAGCTTCTGGGGCTTGCTCTTGGCGGGAAAACATACAAGCTGAAGTTTGGTCACAGGGGCGCAAATCAGCCTGTAAAAAACCTGTTGACAGGCAAAGTGGAAATTACATCCCAGAACCACGGTTTTGTTGTGGATACAGGAAGCCTGAGTCCCGAACATATAGAAACGACCCATATAAACCTTAACGACAATACGTTGGAGGGTTTCAGGCACAGAAAACTTCCTCTTTTTGCCGTTCAGTACCATCCGGAAGCATCCCCGGGTCCCCACGATTCGCGTTATCTCTTTAATGAATTTGTTGAGTTGATGAAAAATGCCTAAACGGACCGACATAAAGAAAATACTTATAATCGGAGCAGGCCCCATAATAATCAGCCAGGGATGCGAGTTTGACTATTCCGGAACCCAGGCATGCAAGGCCCTGAAAGAAGAAGGATACGAGGTAATACTTGTAAACAGCAATCCCGCCACGATAATGACCGATCCGGAGATGGCTGACAGGACATATATAGAACCGGTCACTCCTGAATTTGTAGCAATGATAATTGAAAGGGAGCGGCCCGATGCTCTGCTGCCTACGCTTGGAGGACAGACGGGCCTGAACACAGCTATAGAAGTAGCCAGAATGGGAGTGCTGGAAAAATTCGGCGTTGAGATGATCGGAGCTTCTATTGAATCGATAAAAAAGGCCGAAGACAGAGATCTTTTCCGGAAAGCCATGAATAAAATAGGACTAAGGATTCCGGAAAGCGTTATTGCCGTTAACATGGAGGAGGTAAGGGAGGCGGTAAAAAAGATAGGCTTTCCGGTTATAGTCAGGCCGAGTTTCACCCTCGGAGGCACTGGCGGAGGGGTCGCATATAATTTTGAGGATCTGGAGATAATTGCAAAGTCAGGTCTTGATTCAAGCCTTATAGGGCAGATCATGCTCGAAGAATCCGTGCTCGGATGGAAAGAGTATGAACTTGAAGTAATGAGGGACAAAAATGATAACGTTGTAATTATCTGCTCGATTGAAAACTTGGATCCGATGGGAATTCATACCGGCGACAGCATTACGGTTGCTCCCGCCCAGACATTAACGGATGCCGAATACCAGAAGATGAGAAACGCCTCCATTGCAATTATGAGAGAAATCGGTGTTGACACAGGCGGGTCTAATGTCCAGTTTGCCGTGAATCCCAAAAACGGAGATATGATTGTAGTTGAAATGAATCCGAGGGTTTCACGCAGCTCGGCCCTTGCTTCCAAAGCGACCGGATTCCCTATAGCCAAGATTGCGGCAAAGCTTGCCGTGGGCTATACTCTCGATGAAATTCCGAACGACATTACCGGAGAAACACTGGCCTCGTTTGAACCTGCTCTTGATTACTGCGTTGTCAAGATTCCAAGATTCACCTTTGAAAAATTTCCCGAAACAAAGGATTACCTGACAACAGCCATGAAATCGGTCGGCGAAACGATGGCGATCGGAAGAAACTTCAAGGAGGCGTTCCAGAAAGGATTGAGATCTCTTGAAACAGGACGTTTCGGACTCGGCGCGGACGGCAAGGATCCGGCCATTTCCGAAGGATTCGGATTATCCGAAACTGAAATCGGGCAGAAGCTCTCTACTCCCAATTCACAGAGAATGTTTTATCTGCGCCATGCTCTTATGCATGGAATGTCCTTGCAATCCATACATGAACTGACGGCGATTGACCCGTGGTTCCTTTATCAGATAAAGCAGATAGTTGATCTCGAACAAATCATTGCAAATGCCGGGAAGGATATTTCAGAAGAGCTTTTATATCAGGCAAAATCCTTCGGGTTTTCGGATATTCAGATTGCGCATCTTACAGGTTCAACAGAAGATACAATTAAACATGTCCGGGATAAGGCAGGCATTAAGCCTGTTTTCAAGCTTGTTGACACTTGCGCCGCCGAATTCAAGGCGGCAACCCCTTATTACTATTCCACTTATGAGGAGGAGAACGAAGCGAGGGTTTCGGATAAGAAAAAGGTTATGATTTTAGGCGGAGGCCCGAACAGGATAGGCCAGGGAATTGAATTTGATTACTGCTGCGTTCAGGCTTCATTCGGCATACGGGAAGAGGGGATCGAAAGTATCATGGTCAACAGCAACCCTGAAACGGTAAGCACCGACTATGATACTTCGGATAAGCTCTATTTCGAACCTCTTACAAAAGAGGATGTTTTGAATATCGTGGAGACTGAAAAGCCGTTCGGAGTTATCGTCCAGTTCGGGGGGCAGACTCCTCTGAATCTTTCAACGCCTCTCTTTAAGGCGGGAGTCCCGATCCTCGGCACCCAGCCCGATAGCATAGACAGGGCGGAGGACAGAGAGCTTTTCCAGGCCATGTTGAAGAAGCTCTGCCTTGTTCAGCCTGAAAACGGCACCGCGTTGAATATTAAAGAAGCCGTTGTTGTTGCCGAATCGATCGGTTATCCAGTAATTGTCAGACCGTCATATGTTCTTGGCGGAAGGGCGATGAAAATAGTTTATAACAGGAAGGATCTTGAAAACTTCACAAGGCTGGCGATTGAAGCGTCACCCGAGCACCCGGTACTGATCGATAAATTTCTCGAAGATGCAATTGAAGTTGATGTTGATGCCATATCAGACGGGAAGAAAACGATCATATGCGGAATAATGGAGCATATAGAGGCTGCCGGAGTCCATTCGGGCGATTCGGCATGTGTTCTTCCTCCGTACAGTATAAGCCCTGCAATAATTGATGAAATTACTTCTGCCACAAAGGCGATGGCTTATGAGTTGAAGGTTGTGGGGCTGATGAACGTGCAGTATGCCATAAAGGGTGAAAAGCTCTTCGTGCTTGAAGTAAATCCCAGAGCATCGAGAACAATCCCGTTTGTCAGCAAGGCAACCGGAATCCCGTTTGCAAAGCTTGCCACGAAGGTAATACTGGGGCGCACCCTTTCCGAGGTCGGCCTTATAACCGAAAAAGTTCCAACCCATGTTTCAATAAAAGAGGTTGTTCTCCCGTTTAACAGATTTCCGGATGTTGATACGCTCCTTGGTCCTGAAATGAAGTCAACGGGAGAAGTTATGGGAATAGACTCCTCTTTCGGCCTCGCATTTGCAAAGGCGCAGATAGGAGCAGGTCAGAAGATGCCGACGGAAGGAGATGTTTTTATAAGCGTGATGGATTCGGATAAGAAAGCTGTCATCCCTGTTGCGGCAAAGTTCCGTGAAATGGGATTCAAGATAACCGCGACAAAGGGAACTTCCGTTTTTCTTACGGAACACGGGATTTCCAATGAAATGATAAACAAGGTTTCGATGGGACGCCCCCACGTAGTTGATGCAATAAAAAATAAAAACCTTCATCTTATTATAAACACGGGAACAGGCGCCGAACCTATGAAAGACGGCTATGAAATCCGCCGTGCTGCGATAAAATACAATATTCCATGTATTACAACGATTCCCGGAGCGATGGCAATCTGCAGAGGTATTGAAGCTTTAAAGGAAAAAAGGCTTTCTGTGAAATCGATTCAGGAGTACAATGGCAGTATATAGGCTGTGGACCGGGGATCAGGGGTTAGGGGTTAGGG
>JAHJQU010000044.1 GCA_018819005.1 Pseudomonadota bacterium
AAATGCAGCCCTTCACCTAACACCTTCTCCTGAACAGCGCCAAAATTAAGGACGATACCTCTTTCACCCGCCCCAATCTGAACCCATGGACTTAAAAACAGGAAAAACACCAGAATTGCTCCAATAATCAGCGCCACCCTCGTAGGACCTTTCTTCATTGCAGACTGCATTGCATCCTTAGCTTTGTAAACATCTCTTTCATCCATTATACTACCTCCTTTTGATTTTAAAATTTATTTTTTAAGGCTTTTAGCAACCCCAGGGATAAGAAACCGCTTTTTAAGTTTAATGAAACTTTAACAGAAAATCAAGGTATCTGCAACATTTTATTAATTTTCATCGTTATCGACTTCATCTTATACGTCTCGTCAATGATCGTCACGGGTTTAAACTTTATTCCTTTTTTCATCGCTTCTTTTGTCTCGCTATAAACTTTATCATCAAACCAGAAAAGCCCTCCCGCCATGCTTCCGAAAGGGTCGAAAAGGCTCGTTGAATGTTTCGTCCCCGGGATTGCCGGAAATCTCCACCATCTCCAGTAGGCTTGGCGTACATAAGGAACCATGAAAGTCGGAACAAAAACCCCGGCATCATCTATCTTTTGCTGGATTTTAACCGAAAGCTTTATCCGCTCTTTTTCTTCAAGGGAATTCCGGTATGCATCAATGAGCCTGTCCATTTCAGGATCATCGGTGTTTGTGATGTTGTTCGTCTGGGGCTTGTGAGCGTTTGCCGAATGGAAATGATCCCAGTACTGAGGCCTGAAAGAAGTGCTCCAGCCCATCCATGCCACGTCATGCTTTTTCTCAAGAAATTTCTTGAAAGAGGCTGTCGGGTCAAGGTTCTGAAGCCTTAGTTCGATTCCGGCTTTCTTTGCCTCTTCTTTCAAAACAACAAGTCTTGGGGTATGAGTTTCGGAGCCGTAAGTAACCTCAACTGAAAAGCGGTTTCCGTTCTTTTCCCATATGCCGTCGGAACCGCGTTTCCAGCCCGCCTTTTTCATATAGTAGTCGACCTTTTCAAGATCAAACCTTCTTGCCCTTATCTTCTCGTTTGAATACCTCCCGTAACCGACAAAACCGTGTTCGAGCCTGAAATAATCGTTTCTTAAAACCTTCTCAATCACTCTCTCCACATTCATCGCATGGGCAAATGCATATCTGACATTTATATCTTTGAATATCTCCCTGTCCTGATTCAGCCACAATCCCATGGCAGACTGCTGGGTGTCATTGAAAAACCAGATCTTATGAACATACCCGTTCTCAATCACAGGCGTCTTCGATTTGACATGCCAGTACTCCGGTATCGTGAGGCCGAACTCATCTTCCTTTCCTTTCTTGAAATACTCCCATATCATGTTCATATCTCTGATAACAGTGAATATAACCCTGTCTACGTTGTAACGGTTTTTAAAATACTTAAGTTCATCTCCCCACCAGTCGTTTTTGCGCTTGAAAATAATATGCTTTCCCTTGACAAATTGGCTCATCTGGTAAGGCCCGGTGTTGGGCACAATCTCCCAGTTGTATTTTCTCACAAAATTTTCATCCAGCCTTCCATAATAGTGGGCGGGAGTGGGGCTTATTCCAAGCTTGAGATAAAGGTCCGGTTCCGCCTTGGTGGCGACAACCGCAAGCGTATAATCATCATAAACAACAACCTTATCTATTTCCTTCGAGTAATAATCATTGTACCAGGGCGCCACGATATGCTTTGAGCGCATGAACTCAAGCGAGTACGCAAAATCTTTTGCTGTAACAGGCATTCCGTCCGACCAGCGCGCTTTTTTGTTAAGCCTGAAATACATCGTCTTCTTGTCTTTCCCGAAAGCCCAGTGGGTTGCAAGCTCAGGAATGATATTTAACGTGTTCGGATGAATTCCTATGAGTGACAAGTGATTGTCCAGAATGGCGCTTCTGAAGCTTCCGTTGGAATCGGGACCAACAACTCGAAATGTCATTGGAAAACTCATTAAGGAGGCGTGAAGCGTTCCGCCTCTTTTTGCTTCAGTCGAAGCAAATACGGGATCAGAGTCATTCGTGAGCCATTTTATATCTTTCGGGATTTCCGGAGCGGCAGCATATGACGGCGCATGCAGAAATATTATTCCGGCAACCAGGACAAGCCTTGCAAACGTTTTTCCCATTATTCTGACCATGTTCACTCTTGATATCTTGTTTATGGTTTTTGATTCGGACATAGAACACCGAATATCGAATTTCGCACTTCGAAGTTCGATGTCCGACGTCCGATATTCGATATCCGGTTTATTCATACGTCGTATACATTTTAGGATCAAACGCCTCCCTCACAGCCTCTCCTATGAATGTGACTGCAATGAGCGTTATAGTCATGGCTCCTATAACGGATGCTCCTATCCACCAGGAATCCATGTGCGTCCAGGCCTGCTGAAGAAGTTCGCCCCAGCTCGGAGTGGGCGGAGCAAGACCGAACCCGAGGTAATCAAGAGATGTAAGGGCCACAATCCCGCCTGAAACGGCAAAAGGTGCATAAGTTACTATCACTGATATAGTATTCGGAATAATGTGCCTGAAAATAATCCGGCTGTCCGAAGCGCCGAGCGCCTTTGCCGCAAGAACATATTCCCTTGCCTTCTCCTTGTAAGTAACTGTCCGTATGATCCAGGTCATCCCTATCCACCCGAAAAAAGCCATGATCAGAATAAGGGTTATAAAGCCAGGGACAACAATAGATGATATGATTATGATCACATATAGAAACGGAACATTCGACCAGATTTCTATGATGCGCTGGAAAAAAAGATCGAACTTTCCGC
>JAHJQU010000299.1 GCA_018819005.1 Pseudomonadota bacterium
GGCAAGATTCTTTGCATTGGTCGCAACTATGCCGAACACATCAAGGAGTTGGGGAACGAGACCCCTGAAGCGCCGGTGATCTTTATCAAGCCGGCATCTTCGGTCATCGGCGATGGAGAATTAATTATTATTCCGCCCTATTCGCACGATTGCCAACACGAAGCGGAACTAGCGCTCCTGATCGGCAGGAAGGGAAAGGATATTCCTGTGGACCAGGCGATGGAATATATCGCCGGTTACGGCGTGGGCATCGATCTCACCCTGCGCGATGTTCAGGGTGCGCTGAAGAAGAAGGGGCTGCCATGGGAGATCGCCAAGGGATTTGACACCTCCTGTCCACTCTCCGCCTTCGTGGAGGCATCCAATGTGGCTGACCCTCAGAACTTGCAGATCCGCCTGACGGTAAACGGTGAGATACGGCAGGATGGAAACACCTCGATGATGATCCATAGTATCCCAGCGATCATCAGCCACATGTCGGGCCGTTTCACCCTCGAATCCGGAGACGTCATCCTCACCGGGACCCCAGCTGGTGTCAGCCGCATCGTCTCGGGGGATGCTCTGGCTGCGGAAATTCCAGGAGTGGCTATACTCCGTGTGTCAGTGGCTTAATCCGAGAGATTCCCTTTGTTATCCGAATTTATCTGTATTCATATGTGTTTTCAAGAAAAACGAAGAGGGAAAAGGCAAGAAGAAACCGATATTATTTTACCGGATTGAAGAATTTTTATTCGGTCCATCGGTGAGGCATGAGCGCCCGCAGTTTAAGCGGAGTGATGCAACGCTGTTTATTCCTGTTTCAATTGGCAAAGCAAGTTTTCCCACTCCATCGGGAAAAGCTGTTTTTTTGCGTTATTGCATTCCTTACAGGCCGTAACGATGTTGCCTTTCGTGCTTTTTCCGCCACGAGCAACCGGCACTATGTGATCCATTGTAAGCTCTTTTGCAGGGAAAGGCCGGTCGCAGTAATAGCAAATACCTTTCGCGAGCTTGCGCTTCCACCACTCGGAGCCTCTCAATTCCCTCGCTTTTCTGCGTTCCCTTTTTATGTCTTCTTCTTCAAGGTTATAAGCGTATGGTTCCATGAAATATTTTAACCTCTTTGCTTTTTACCGCGCATGTTCAAATCCAGACTTTTCAGCCATTTCTTAATTTCACCGTTTAAAATCTTATAAAAATTTTCGGAACCTCCAAGCCCTTTTCTTCCAAAAAAATAGTTTATCTCAAGAAACAGCGGTTCATCATTATTGTTTTCCAACGAAAAAATAAAATCAAACCCGGCAAGATTTATTCCGGTTTTTTTGCTGAATTCCTTTACATCCCTTTCCGCGGCCTTAATAAGTTTCGGGTCCGATTCAAAATCTGCAACCGCTCCCTGCGATAATCCGGCGCGGAAATTATCAGGATCTTCCTGCACCCGCCAGTAGGAAATAAGTTTCTGCCCGATTACGGCAGTTCTTAAGGATCTGTTTCCCGATTCGATATATTCCTGCAGTATAAAACCTTTCTGCCCTGTCTTCTCAAATTCTCCCGCCTTCTTCAATATCTTTTTCAGCCCGGCTTGAGTCTTTATCAGATATACGGTTTCGCCTTCTCCTCCCCAGTCGAATTTAAAAACAAAGGGATATGTAAAAGGCAGGTTTTCTTTTATGATCTTTCCGTCTTTACCGTATAAGAAAGATATGGATGTATATATCCTGGCCGCAGGATGAGCTGTTTCGGTTTTCTGAAATAAAAGAATCTGGCCGGTCTTGCCGGGGTATTTAAACCTTGCATCAAAGTTGGGAAAAGCATTTTCACAGTTCTCCCTTGCCATATTATACAACATCTCACCGCAGCCCTGGGGAAGAATTACCGCATCGGCAAGACTTATTTCCTCAAGCTCAGCCTTGCCCGGTTTTCGCCCCGCACATATTATGTTTTTATCCGCCGTAAAACAGGGATGAAATGAAAGAATCATCAGTAACCGAATTGTCTTAAGGTTCTGTCCTCTTTGCTCCAGTCTTTATCGACCCGCACAAACAGTTCCAGAAAAACCTTTGAGCCGATCAGCCGTTCAATTTCCTTCCTGGCTTCTTCACCAATCTGTTTCAGCTTACTCCCTTTTTTCCCGATTATAATTCCTTTCTGGGAGTCACGCTCAACATGAATCGTGGCGCCAATCCTGACAATTCCCTTATTTTTCTTTTCCGAAAAGGAATCAATCGTCACCGCGACAGAGTATGGAATCTCCTGGCCAGTCAGCCGGAATACCCTTTCCCGGATCATCTCTGCTGCTATAAACCGTTCCGGAAGATCGGTAAGAGTATCTTCCGGGAAAAACGGAGGACCAACCGGCAGAAGCTTTTCCAGCACACGAAGAAGATCCTCTATCCCATCCCCTCTTTTTGCCGAAACAGGCACAATAGCTTCAAAGTTATAAACCGAACTCCATTCGATTATGGCTCCGGGCAATTTGGATTTATCAACAAGATCAATCTTATTTAGTGCGAGAACAACCGGTTTTTTTATCTTTTCCAGATTCTCTATCAGGATTTTAGCGGATTGAGTTGCAGTATTTGTCGAATCTTCAAGCAGTAGAATAGTGTCGACATCTCCCATAATTGAAATAGCCGTATCAACTATTCTCAGATTTAAGGCGCTCTTTGCCTTATGTACGCCGGGTGTATCTATGAAGACAAGCTGCGATGAAGCCCTGTGAACAACTCCGAGTATCCTGTTTCTGGTAGTCTGGGGCTTTCTGGAAGTAATGGAAATTTTGAAGCCGAGCATCTTGTTTAAGAGCGTCGATTTTCCAACATTCGGAGCACCGGCTATTGCGATATAACCTGATTTGAATTCTTTAATATTGCCATCCTCTGATGGCTTAGTAAAAAGTCCGATTTCTGCGTTGCGCTTCATTCCGTTGTGCTTGCGGCGTACGCTAATGTACGCCTCATCACACGGAATTCGCGACGCCTTGAACTTGAACTTTTTACTTTGCCATCTAATTCTTTACTTTTTTCGGGTTTATCGCTCTATATTTTTATGAGCGCTTTGAGCCAGTTTTTCTATGCCATCCCAGACAGCTTTTTTGCCGGCTTTTGATTTGGCGGAAAAAAGAATCAGAGTCTCTTTTTCGGCAAAAATGGTTTTTGCTATAATTTCCTGTTGTTTTATCTGCTGTGCCTTTGAGAGCTTATCTGCTTTTGTGAGTACCCGGATGAAAGGGATTTTATAATAATTCAGCCAATCCGTGACAGATATGTCTTCAGGACTTGGAACCCTGCGGATATCCATTATAAGGACCACGCCTTTCAAGCTTTTCCTTGTTGATAGATATGTCTCTATCATGGTTCCCCACCCTTTTCTGACCGAAACAGGAGCCTTGGCATATCCGTAACCGGGAATATCAACAAAGACCAGTTCATCATTTATGCTAAAAAAATTGAGGAGCTGGGTCCGACCAGGCGTTGAACTTGTTTTAACAAGATGCCTGCGATTCAAAATCGCATTTATCAGCGAAGATTTCCCGACGTTGGAACGCCCGGCAAAAGCTATTTCCGGAAGAGCTTCCTCCGGATACTGGGAGGGTTTGGTAGCACTTGTTACAAATTCCGCCGATTTTATAATCATTTCTTCCGATCGGCAAGATAAGACTCGAGTCTTTTCATGCCTTCTGATATATTCTCAATTGAATTTGCGTACGAAAATCTCAGGTACCCTTCACCGTTTGCCCCGAAATCAATTCCCGGAGTAACTCCTACGTGAGCTTTTTCAAGAATGTCGAAGGCGAGCCAGTATGAATCATTTGAAATATGCTTTGCGTTGGCAAATACATAAAATGCTCCGGTCGGTTCAACAGTGATTCCGAAACCAAGCTCCTTCAGGCGGGCAATCATATAAATCCTTCGCTCATTATATGTGTTTTTCATCCGTAGAATATCTTCTCCGGCTTCATTTAAGGCTGCTATACCCGCTTTCTGTATTATTGAATTTGCCGAAATAAAGAAATTCTGCTGTATCTTCTGAATAGGCCGGATGAACTTTTCAGGGGCTATAAGGTAACCGAGCCGAAGGCCCGTCATTGCATATAGTTTTGAAAAACCGTTTAACACAAAAGCCTTTTCCGTAAATTCCAGAATTGAGTGCTCTTTTCCTTCATATACAAGGCCGTGATATATCTCGTCTGAAATAATGTAAGGCGATAATTCTGCTATAGCCTTCATGCGGTTCTCAGACAATAGATTTCCGGTTGGATTTGAAGGAGAGTTTATAAATATGGCCTTTGTCCTATCCGTTATCTTCTCTTTTATAGCTGACGGCCTGTACTGAAAGCCGTCTTCTTCATACACCGGAACTGTTACCGGTTCGCCCTGAACGAATTTGATAAAATTAGGGTAACAGGCATAATGCGGATCAGAAATGATAACCTGATCTCCATTATCAAGCAGAACAGAAAAGAGGCAGAGCATAGCAGGAGACGTACCGGAACTTATTACTACCTGATCCGGGTTTACCGATACCTTGTATGTATCATGATAATGCTTGCATATGGCTTCCCTGAGCTCAATCAATCCAAGGCTGTGGGTATAATGGGTGTGTCCGTCCCGGAGAGCTTTACAGACCGCATCCTTAATGCACTCCGGAGTATCAAAATCAGGCTCCCCAACTGCCAGATGAATTACATCAATTCCTCTTCGCTCCATTTCATGAGCTTTCTCAAGAACCTCCATGGCTATAAAAGGAGTA
>JAHJQU010000300.1 GCA_018819005.1 Pseudomonadota bacterium
CATCATGCTTCTCAAGGAGCAAAGGAAAGGAGATTGCGGTAACGCTATAAACTCCATAGGTTCCGGGAACTCCGGTGGAAGCTATGCCGGAAGGCCAAGCGAAAGTGAATGCCTCTGGAAGAAGATGATTGGAAAGCCGTATTCGGGAAAACCGAACGTACGGTTGTGTGTCCAGCGAAGGCTGGTATGTTCAGCAGGAGTTAGTCCTGCCGGGGTAAAAGTCAGAAGCCCCGTAGCGTGGATAGCAGGGAGGCGGGAAACCAAGACTCTGAAGCCTATCGACAAAGCCACCGAGAGGGTGGTTGCGAGTCACCGGGCCGTAACGAAAGTGAACGCAGAGGTAGCCTCGAAAATTCGTAAACCCTGGAGGTCGAGCACATAACCGTAGTGTGAAGGCGGTATGGGGCGTCGGAACCTGACTGAAACGGCGTACCACTCCAGCGGGGTGATAGCGACAGCACGGTGACAAGGACATGCCGAGCAACTGGAGAAACCCTCCCCGTCCCGATGAGAAATCATCGGAGCAAGGTAGGTCTTATAACCGGCAAAACCGGGAAGTGGATCGAAGACGGGAGGGTGGCGGAAGGGTGAGTAGTAGCTACGAAGCGGGGTAACGTCCGTGGAGCAAAGGCACCCTGCTGTTGACATTCCTCTGACAACAAAGGGAGGCAAGAGTGAGATGACAAAGGCACCCGGCAGTTTGCAGGAACTGAGGAAGAGGATATACATCAAGGCGAAGGCTGACAAGACGTGGCGATTTTGGGGGCTGTACGTTCACTTATGTAAGAGAGAAGTGCTCCAGACTGCCTACGAGATGGCGGAACAAAATAACGGTGCGCCTGGAATTGATGGTGTAACGTTTGAAGCCATCGAAGAGATAGGCGTGGAGGCATTCCTGGAAGGCATACGGAACGAACTGCTCACCGGCACCTATCGGCCTACCCGCAACCGGAAAAAGGAAATTCCCAAAGGGGGTGGCAAAGTCCGCACCCTGGGGCTTCCGACGATTCGCGACCGGGTGGTTCAGGGAGCACTCAAGCTCATCCTGGAGCCGATCTTTGAATCTGACTTTCAAGAAGGGTCGTATGGATACCGACCGAAGCGAACCGCGCACCAGGCGGTACACCGGGTAGCAGAGGCAATAGTGCATAACAAGACAAAGGTAATCGATGTCGATCTGAAATCGTACTTCGACACGGTACGCCATGACCTTCTGCTGAAGAAAGTGGCGGAACGAGTCAATGACGATCAGGTGATGCACTTGCTTAAGCTGATACTCAAAGCTGGAGGGAGCCGGGGAGTTCCGCAGGGCGGAGTGATCTCACCATTGCTCAGCAATCTATATCTCAATGAGGTAGACAAGATGCTCGAACGGGCAAAGGAAGTCACCCGTTGCGGACGCTACACGTATATCGAGTACGCCCGTTTTGCGGATGATCTGGTGATTCTGGTAGATGGATACCGTAAGTGGAAGTGGCTTGTGCAAGCGGTATATCAAAGACTTCTTGAGGAGTTAGCGAGACTCGATGTCCAAATCAATACCGAGAAAACCCGACAGGGAGACCTGACAGGGAATGAAAGCTTCGGTTTTCTGGGATTTGACTTCCGTCGGATAAAAACCCTGCGAGGTCAATGGGGAGCGCACATAACGCCGAGAATGAAGGCGAGAACGGCACTTCTGCAAAAGCTCAAGGAAATCTTCCGTCGCTTTCAATCCCAACCTGTAGACAGGGTGATCGAACTGATCAACCCTATTCTGCGAGGCTGGGTCAACTATTTTCGGGTCGGCCATTCCAGCCGGTGTTTCGGTTATGTGAAGGACTGGGTGGAAAAGAAGATTCGGCGTCATTTGATACGTGCCCGAAAACGCAAAGGTTTCGGCTGGGACAGGTGGAATAGTCAGTGGATTTACCGGACCCTGGGATTGTTTTCAGACTACCAGTTAAGGTACACCACCGAGACGAAAGCACTGCCGGTACGATAAGCCTCATAAGCCTTGGTATGAAGCTAACAGGAGAGCGTAGTGCGGGAAACCCGCATGCTGCGTTCGACGTGGCGGGAGCTGGAAACGAGGTATGGTCGAGATGATGTGACACTTGCAGACGAAAGGGCAAGACAACGGGGAAAACAAACGTCGACCTAAACCGACGCGCCAGTTCTCGACCCTACTGATGAGGGGGAGCTGGAGATAGAACCATTTGGCTACTACGCCAGCTCTCTACTCTACTGCAGAGTGGCAATTTTGACGGTTAAAGCAGTCTGAAATAATTTCTGGAGGTGGATTCAGAGGAATCCTTCCTCCTGAAAGCAGTAAAATGTCAACCTCGAAGAAACTGCTTGTTTATAAACAAAAATAAATGATATAGTCTTCTCAGAGATCATGATTCGGAATAATAAAGTGGCCTAATGGATAAGAATGATGTCGGAACGATACTACACGCCATAAATACCTTTCCTAAAGCATTCTTGGTATGGGGGATTCTTGATCAAAATCCCCAGAGACCGTTGGACATGGAGAATAAATTAAGGAAAGAATTCCCTTATCTATGTGAATTTACATTTCTGAACAGGAAAAATTTTACCCAGTATTGTCATAAATCGCTAAAAGGAATTGTTTTTAAGGATCATACATATTATGAAAATAACGTATTTCAAAAGGAAGTACCCACGTGGAGATTGATTGACGATTCAATTCGGCCCATTGCTGGGTTTATATTGGCTAAGTGCATCGAATGTGGGGTTAGTAGTGAGTCTTTT
The DNA here is from genome assembly GCA_018819005.1 of Pseudomonadota bacterium. GTDB lineage: Bacteria > Desulfobacterota > Desulfobacteria > Desulfobacterales > RPRI01 > RPRI01. The sequence continues at coordinate 2,758 of JAHJQU010000300.1, forward strand.
CTGTCAATTCGAAAAAATAGCAGCTCTCTTTCCAATTTATTAAGTATCCAGATATTTGAAAGATTATACAAAAATAAAAGAATATCCGTTTATGATTTGGCAAATTATATTCATTTAGATCCGACAAGTGTAGATCGTCACCTACTGAAATTGGCCTCTAATAAATTTGTAACATATGAGGCACCATCAACAAACAGTAAAATCCGAAAGAGAATGATAAAAAATACGATAGCTGCAATCACCCCAAAAGGAATGGTTATTTTCGAAAAGATAATCATGCCTATTTCTTTGATCATAAATGGTAAAACGTATAATGATAGAATCTTTCGAGAAACCGAACCGAAGAAAGTGGATTTGATTAACGCAATGAAAATGTATGCCAGAGATTTGGAACCAAATCTCAAATTTGATGAAAATTAATTTATGCCTTGATTTTACCTGAGTATTTCGGGTAGAAAGTTGCAAGCTTGGGAGGTTGATTATTTCAATGAGTGGAGGCGAGATGTGCTTCCTGAAACAAAGCATCCGGCGATTTTGATGGGCATCCGTCTTTTCAGATGGTATTCTTTGTTTGCTGAAATCAATGTTTGACGGATTTTGAAAACTGTGCGAAATTTTGAGTGATTACTGTTGAAATATTGTAACACCGCAGAGAAAACAAACCTCAACCTACCGTGTCGGGAGAGCTCGGTCTAACTTGACTTATAAATTTTAGCTATGAAAGATAAAGCCAAGACAAAAGAGCAACTCATTGAGGACCTGGCTGTATTGCGAGATCGGCGTACAGAAGGAGCCCTCGAACATTACTACGATTTCGGGACAGCGGTTAATGCACTTCTACGCCTTTCTCTGGAAGATTATTCTCTTGAAGAACTCTTGCAGAAGGCGCTTGACATTATTCTATCAGTCCCCAGTCTTTCCATTGAGGCAAAAGGCAGTATATTCCTTGTCGAGGATGAACCCGAAGTTCTCATACTGAAAGTCCAGAAAGGGCTTACTGAACAATTGCTGAAGGAATGCGCACGGGTTCCTTTTGGTAAATGCCTCTGTGGGCGGGCTGCATCGATAAAAAGAATAGAGTTCGCCGATCATATTGATGAACACCACGAAATCAATTATGAAGGTATGCCCCCGCACGGTCATTACTGCGTTCCTATCCTGTTATCTGGAAATACTATCGGTGTGATTAATCTCTATTTGAAAGATGGACACGGTCGTGTTGGAAGGGAGGAGGAATTTTTTGATTCGGTAGCTAATACTTTGGCCGGAATAATCAATCGCAAGCGGGCGGAGGAGGCCCTGCGGGAGAGTGAAGAGCGGTTCAGGCGCATCTTTGATGAAGGGCCTTTCGGGATGATTTTGACAAATCCGGACTATACAATTGCCATGGTAAATAAAGTGTTCTGTGAGTTGTTGGGGTATACCGAACAGGAACTTGCCGGTCAACGCATTGCAGATATCACTTACGAAGAAGACAGAGAGAAGACCAGAGAATTTTCAGGACAATTATTCGCAAGCAGCATCCCCATGTTTCGCTTGGAAAAACGGTATATCAGAAAGGATGGCACTATCTTGTGGGCTAATATTACCGCATCTGCCATCCATGGGAAAGAAGGTAACGTGCATTACGCTCTGGTTATCATTCAGGACCTCACGGACAACAAGAAGGCGGCAGAAGAGATTCACTTGCTGCATTATTATGACGGCCTGACCGGGTTGCCAAACCGCACATTTCATAAAGAGCTTATAAAAAGATCAATTGAACATGCCCAGCGCCATAAAGAGATATTTGCCATTATTTACATCGGATTGGACAATTTTCAGCGGATTAACGATACGCTCGGATACAGCATCGGAGATCTCCTGCTGAAGGCCGTTGCTGACAGGCTTATCAACTCTTTGCGAAAAAGCGACTACGTTGCCAGATCAGACGAAGGTGAAACAGTGAATGTTGTATCTCGGGTGGGTGGAGACGAGTTTATCGTATTGGCGCATGATCTCAACCAGGTTCAGGACGCTGCAATAGCGTCCCGTCGTTTACTCAAGGAAATATCCGCATCCTACGATCTGAGCGGTCGCGATGTATTTATGACCGCCAGTATCGGCATTGCCTTGTATCCTGATGACGGAACGGATGTTGATGATGTCCTGAAAAACGCCGAAAAGGCCATGAGATACACAAAGAGCGAAGGGAAAAACAACTATCAATTTTTCTCGGAATCAATGAATTCCTTTGTTCTGGAACTCCTGTCACTGGAAAGCGACCTGCACAAGGCTCTGGAGCGGGATGAACTGGTGCTCTACTACCAGCCGAAGGTGGATGCAGCAACGAGAATGGTCAAGGGGATGGAAGCGCTTATACGCTGGAAACATCCCGATAAGGGCTTGATTCCGCCCATGCAGTTTATTCCCCTGGCCGAAACAAGCGGCCTCATCATACCAATCGGAGAGTTTGTAATTCGCACCGTCTGCGGGCAAATCAAAACATGGCAGGAAGCCGGTTACAAACAGATGAACATTGCCCTCAACGTGTCGGGTCGCCAGTTTGATCAACAGAACCTGATAGAAATTGTCAAGGAGGCCTTACAGGATACAATGATTTCTCCGAAGTGCCTGGAGTTGGAAATAACGGAAAGCATCATTATGCGGAACCCGGAGAAGGCTATTCAGATCTTGACTGAACTAAACGCGCTGGGCATAGGGATTTCGATTGATGATTTCGGCACGGGATATTCATCCTTGAGCTATTTGAAACGGCTGCCGCTGGATTTTTTAAAGATAGATCAGTCCTTTGTCAACGGCTTGGCGTCGGACCCCAGAGATCAGGCAATAATCAAGGCGACGATCGCGATGGCGCACAGCCTGAATTTGAAGACCATTGCCGAAGGTGTGGAGACAGAGGAGCAGTTGTCCTTCCTGCAGGAACATGGATGCGACGAAATCCAAGGCTACTTGTTCAGCCGGCCTTTGCCGGCAGAGGAGATCCCGGGGATATTGGTGAAAGGGTATCTATAGACCAAGAAGGCGAGTATTTTCGCTGATATTGAAGATGAATTCCTTCTGGGAAACATTGAGGACCATGGAATCTGTTAAATCTTGCCTGACGGCCATTGAAGGAAATTCCGAGGCAAGCAAGGTCTTCCCTGCCTTGGAACGGCTGGCCGCCATGTGTTCTCATAACCGAATAGGGGTTAGCAGATGGCGCGGTACTAAAGATTCTGTGACGCTATCAGAGACTTCAGTACAACTGGTAATCATCACGTCACTTGAAAATCGAAAACACTTGACTCGTAGGTGTATATGAGATTTATGCCGTATGTTCAGCGTGAACAGGATTATTATCAAGAGACACCGTGTCGTACTATCCTTCATTGTTATTAAAGGTTATTCTTGAAAACATGAAATCAGCTCTCCCGAAAAAGTTACACCCTTCTTTATGAGCACACCATTTCCATACACTTCATGGGTTATAGCCGGATTTTCTGGTCAACTAAAAAGAAACGGATATTTTTTTGATAAGTAAAATCAAATTGTTTCCTTGACTAATTATGGGCATATGCTCATAATGTATATTAATGAGGCAATATTATGACAAGACCAAAGTGTTGCAGAAAAATAGCCTGTATTCCTGATATAAATTATTATAAACCAAAAGGGATACCATCCTCCTTACTGGAAGAAGTGGTCTTGACTCTGGATGAATTCGAAGCGATAAAACTTGCCGATTTTGAAGGACTATATCAGGAACAAGCGGCTGTTAAGATGGATATATCACGGCAGACATTTGGTCGGATTATCGATTCGGCGCACAGAAAAATTGCAGACGTATTGATTCATGGGAAAGCCTTGAAAATTGAGGGAGGCGAAGCCAGAGTCCAAAACATGGAAACTTAACTGTGTTCGGGATTTGTTTCCGGATTGTAATAACGAGCAGATTGTTTAAAAAATATCTTAAGGAGAAATACAAAAATGAAAATTGCATTGCCGTCAAAGGAAAACAGGATAGATGACCATTTTGGCCATTGTGAATATTTTACAGTATTCACAGTTAACGATAATAACGAGATTGTTTCCGAAGATATAGTTGACTCTCCGGCAGGCTGCGGCTGCAAGTCGAATATCGCCCAGACATTATCTCTGATGGGTGTAAAGATAATGCTGGCCGGAAATATGGGAGAAGGAGCTGTAAATGTTTTAGGAAGTCATGGGATAAAAGTTTTCAGAGGTTGCTCCGGCGAAATTAAAACGGTTATAAAAAATTACCTTGACGGCAAACTGGTCGATTCAGGAATTATGTGTCATGAACACCAGCATGA
>JAHJQU010000301.1 GCA_018819005.1 Pseudomonadota bacterium
CTCCTCCGACGTTTGGTTTGGATATAACGTTGTGATTGGTGAAATACAATATACCAACGGATACATTTTTCTATATCTTTGGATATAGAAGAGCGAAAAAATTGGGCGCCTAAATACCAACCTCGATAACTTTTTTTAAATTAATGCTTAACGGAGTTCTTCGAACGTGTAGGAATTAATTTCGGTGTCGACGCCAATCTTCCCGCCGATTTCATCGACCCTGACCATTTTCCCCCAACATTTCAGGCGAAGAGGGAGTCCGGGATCGGTTTGTTCCAGGACGAGAGTGAACTCTATGGGTTGCCCGGGGGAGAAATGGCGATCAGTTTCAAAGAATACCCCCGCACCGCTTAAACCCCGTGTGATACTTTTGCCGGATTCAAATTGCACGGGCGGCTTGTCCTGTTGTCTTGGCTCCTCCCGGCGCTGCTGCTGATCTGATTCTATCATGGTCTTTCCTCGAGCCCTTTGCAATTGGCTCATGTATTAATGATATATGTAAATCCGGGTAGCGCGATCAGTCCCGGAACTTCCTTCGCACACCCACAAGACCGATTAGTCCCGTGCCGAGAAGCAACACGGCGGCGGGTAGTGGGACGGGGGAAAGGCTATCTGTTCCATTTGGATTTGAAATAATATCGTATATCATCTGTTGTATACACTTATCGATTTTCGATGTTGTATAGCCCTTCAATTTTGGAAACGCCATATACCAAGAGATACATTTTTCTATATCTTTGGGTATAAAAACGCGGGTAAAAATAGTGGAGTGAGGAGCGATCAGTTTCAAAGAATATCACTAAATCAGAGGAGGTTTGCCCCGGTCATTCGGCACCCGGAGTTGCGCATATTCTTTGTGCGATCGCTCCTCCTCCGTTAGGCTGTGATATAGTGTTGTAATTAATGAAACACAATATACCGATAGATATATTGTTATATGTCTTTGAGTTTAGAAGGTGGGTGCTGTGGATTAAACCAGGCCCTTTTCCTGAACATAGTGCAGAAGGGCGATGCGGCTGTTTACATTCAGCTTTTGATAGATGTTGTGCATGTGAACCTTGACCGTGCCCTCGCTGATGAAGAGCTTTTCTCCGATCTGCCTGTTGCGAAGCCCCTGGGCCACCATCTTCAGGATGGCTATTTCGCGAGGGGTGATCAGGAATGCGATTTCGCGGGCGCCGGCTTCCCGCATGAGCAGTTTCTCAAGGGACTTCCTGGCCGCGCTCCGTTCTATCCATTGCTCGCCCGCATTCACCTTGCGGACGCACTGTACCAGAAGCCGGGGGTCCATCACCTTGAGCACGATGCCTCCGATGCCCATGCTAACCGCCTCCATAAGCTGATCCTCGTTGATTTCCGCCGTATAGAGGATGACCCGGATGGGGAGCTTCTCGGCCAGCAGCTTGCGGGTTATCTCCAGTCCATCCTCCCCCGGGAAGCGAATGTCCAGAATGACGACATCGGGTTTGTGCCGACGCACGGCCGCAAGGGTTTCCGCACCGTTGGCGCACCTTGCCACCAGTTCGAAATCCTTCTCGAGCCGGAAGAGATCCTCCATACCATTAAGGACAAGCGGATGATCGTCGGATATTGCGATTCGTATGGTCATGTCACCTCATCTCCTCCGGAATCGGCAAGGTGATCTCCAGGCGTGCGCCTGCCTGACCCGACTCTATGGTCAGCTGCCCACCGAGCGATGTGACCCTCTCCCGCAATACCACGGGGCCCAGGTTCGTTTTGGTCAGAGCAGCGTGGTCGTAGCGGCCGTTGAAGGGAAAGCCGTGGCCGTTGTCGGTGACTAAGATTTGCAATTGATGGTCCGTGGAGCTGATTTCGGCCTTTATTGAAGAGGCCTTGGAGTGGCGTGCAGCATTTATCATGGATTCGTGGGTGATTAAATAGACCCCCTGCGCCATGGTCCCGGAAAGCCTGGTCTGGTGAAGGTTCACGTCAATATCCACAAGCAGGCCCCACTGGCGCTCTATGTGCTCAGCCAATTCATCCAGACGCCGGGCCAGATGATCCCCATCCCACTCGGGGAGGCTCGAATAGTGCGACTTCAATTGCCGGATGTGGGAACGGAGATTCTGCCCCTCGCCGGATATCTGTTTCTGGATGTCGAGAAGCCGCTGCCGGGCGGTCTGAGGCTCTTTTTCAATAAGTTGGCGCACGGTATCCAGTTGCATCACCGTTCCGGTCAGGGACTGAAGCAGTCCGTCGTGAAGATCGCGGGACAGGCTGATGCGCTCTTCCATTGCGGTTTTTTGCTTGAGCTGCTCCAGCAGGTAGAATTGATCCAGGTTACATGACGCCTCGTGGGATATGATCCTTCCGAACACCAGATCGTCGGAAGTCATGTATTCCTTGTCGAGTGCAAACAGGCGGCCGGAAACGCTCTCGCTCTGAAGGGCGAAGGAAAGGACGGATTTGATTGAAAAACGTCGCTGCAGTTCAGGGTCAAGCGGCAGACCCTTCCATTCTTCAAAGCCGCCCGGCGAGCTGTGCAGGACCAATGGTACCCGGGCGAGTGAGTCGCGGCATAGAAAATTTTTACCTGCCATAGGTTCTGCGACCAGGGAGCCGAACGTATCTGACGACTCGATACTATGGTTGAATTGACCCTGGGACCATGAGGCCGCATGAAGCCGGGGTTCTTCCCCCTCATTCCAGAGCAGGAGGGTGCGGGGAGCATCGAGAAGGGAAGAGGAGCGCTGCAGGATTCCACTCACCAGAGGATAAATCTCTTCGGGAATGGTTCTCGGCCATGCAGCCAGTTCCGAAATCTTGCTCCGCTGCCGCTCTTCTTTGACGCCGAGATAACCCAGCAATATGGCCGCAACAAGGAGAAAGATGGTGTCGCAGATAAGGTGGTCTATATCTAACTTGGCACCCAGCGGCAGATCTATCATGTATAAGGCCTTTGTGATCCCGATACCGAAAACGATGGCCGCGGTGTAAATGGTTCCGCGCCAATGCCAGCGCAATGTCGCAGAAACCAGCAGAAAGAAGGCGAATAAGGAGAAAAAGTGGCCGGCAGGAGCCAAGGCAAGAAACATGAATCCTATAAAGATCAGCAGATCTAAGGCATGAATAACCAGCGCTGAACCGGTCCAGTTGAGAGTCGTCCGCCACGCTTCCCATAACAGAAACATCGAATAACAGAGGCAGCCGGCAAGCAGGAAATAGGCTGTCGCGGTATAACTGGCAGTCTCGGTGTGATCAAGCCATATGGCAAGGACGGCAAATGTATGCCCACCCGCCCAGTTGCAATGATTCTTTCAGATCGATTTGGCTGTGAATATACTGTGTTCATGGTGTTTTCTCACTAAATCTTGACAGCAGCCGTAATCCTGACATAAAATCTTTGCGCAACTCAAAAAAAAATTGGTTTTCGTTTAGTTTATCTTTTTCACTATACCGTTTTAAAGGAGCTTGTCTGTCAGGGAAACCTGATATTGTCTGTAGGGAAATCCCTACAAGGAATGAAGCTTCGTAAAAAGTCATTCTGTCCGCCTAGGCGGATTGCGCTTCATCCCCGCCCTGTTGAATTCTCGCTGCGCGAGACGGCAGAGCCGATTCAACAGGGTGAATCATTGCAGCGTATCAATAAGTACGCTTCATTCCTCAAGATTCGCGCGCCTTGCATAATGAGCTTTTTTCTTTGCCGTCTGAATTCTGGCTTTTTACGAAGGTATTATATTCAGACGAGGTGGTGTTCCAAGGCATAGCATATCAGATCGAAATTATTGCTCATATTCATTTTTTCCATGATACGGCTGCGGTAGGTGCTGACCGTTTTTTCGCTGATACAGAGTTCACCAGAGATACTCTTCAGTGATTTTCCCTTGGCAATCATGCATAATATCTGAAATTCCCGGTTTGAAAGGCTCTCATGAGTTAGCTTTCCGGAAGAATCGGGTCTGAAAATCAACTTATCGGCGAGAGGCAGTCTGGTCAATTCTGCACCGACAGCTCAAAAAAATTGCTAATAAATTTGCCATTCCATTCACCACCGTACACGCAGTTCAGAAAAAACGGTTCGACCCACACCCCACCCAGTTTATCGATCTCCATGTAAGTGGGTATAAATCATGCCTGTCTATAACTGAGACCTTTGCATAACATCCCCTTTTGCCCGATTACCGTGTCAGGCTCAAATTTCAATCCTCGAAATACTAAATGTATTCCTGCGGTTAAAATTCTCGCCTTCCTTGTACTTGGACAAATTTGAATGTTCTTCAAAGGTCTCTAACTGTAACCTCTTATGTCATTCACATCCACGTTAATTACAATAAATACGTTCCCAACCATGAAAGCAATTCCTATGCCAGTCCCCCCACAATTATAGGTGCATGAGGTTAAGAAAAGGTTAGGGAGACACATTCAGGATCATCTGCCCGAGCATAATAATGCTTGAAAGAAATAAAATAAATTGGTAAGGAGCAGGACAGAATCACAAGCAGGTTTCCGAATATGGGGGTACTTTTGGGGGTATGTTGATCATCTATAATTATTTATAATGAACAATAATAAATAGTTATCTTGTTAATTTGATGGACGCCGCCTCCACCATTTTGGCAACGTGAGACAACCTTATGAAGTGTGAAAACCCGCTAAACAGCGGGTTTTTTTATTGGAGGTTTGATTTTGCTTGGTACCATTGTCAACACCATTGCAATCCTTGCAGGATGTTTTGTCGGGATTATGCTAAAGGGAGGAATCCCTCATAAATATAATGAAACGGTCATGCATTCTATAGCCCTTGCGGTAATCCTGATAGGCGTGAAGGGTGCTTTAAAATCGGACGATATTCTGCTTGTAATAATCAGTCTTGCAACAGGAAGCGTTATAGGTGAATTTTTAAAGATAGAGGATAGAATAGAAGCTCTCGGTAACTTTTTGCAGAAATTATTCGCAAGAGCGGGTGATGGAATATCAAAGGGATTCGTCACATCAAGCCTTCTTTTTTGTGTCGGATCAATGGCCATCGTCGGTTCGCTCGAAAGCGGACTCACGGGAAACCATCAGACCCTTTTTGCAAAGTCGCTGCTTGACGGAATCGGTTCAATAATCCTTACATCAACGCTCGGGATAGGAGTCTTTTTCTCAGCCGCATCTGTTTTAATATACCAGGGGGCTATAACTCTCACCGCATCTTATGTAAAACAGTTCCTCGTTCCGGAAGTAATAAGCCAGATGTCTTCAACCGGCGGAATTCTGATTGCGGCCATAGGAATCAACATGCTTGAAATAAAAAGATTAAAGGTCGGGAACATGCTTCCCGCTATATTCATACCCCTTTTATATTATATTTTTAAGCAGGCTTTTACCTCATTCTGAAATTAAGGTATAAAAAACATGCATTATGAAGGCAACATAATACGTCCCCCAAGCGAAGCCGACAGCATCCTGCTGCAGGTAACTGTAGGCTGTTCCAGGAATAAGTGCACCTTCTGCGGAACATACACCGGCGAGCGGTTCCGGATTAAACCTGATTCTATCATTATGGAAGATATTGCTTTTGCCGCAACTTATTGCGGACGACAGCGAAGGGTTTTCTTGTGCGATGGCGACGCACTCATAATCCCGCAGAAGAGGCTCATTAAAATTCTTTCCGAAATTAAAAAGCAGATCCCCTGGGTGACAAGAGTCGGTGTATATGCCAATGCCAAAAGTCTGAATTTAAAAACATCCGATGAACTGCGAGAATTAAAGGCA
>JAHJQU010000045.1 GCA_018819005.1 Pseudomonadota bacterium
AAATCGAAGGAGGGGCTATGTCGTTCAAGGAAAACCTTTTAAATAAAATGCGGATCGATAAAATGGCGCAAAAAGTGCTCGGGTCAATGGGAACACCGGAAAGCGGGAGCAAAATAGACAAAGAAACCATGCGCGGAATCCTTGCCATGAGCACCTATCATTCAAGAAGGGAAAGAGATCTGGAGCTTTTTACCCAGCATACCGAGAGTAACATACAAAAAATACTTGTTCTCGACAACGAACTTCCACTCTACAACACGACTGTAGACGATGTGGTATTGCGGAAAAGCCCCACGCTCAAAGAGATGCTCAGCATCAGAAATGCCATAAAGATATTAAACGATAAGGATGTCCTTATTTGCAAAAAAGGTGATTCCGTTAAATTTTTTCAGAATGAATTAATTGCCATGCTTGATCTTTCTTTTGACAAGCCAGACCTGCAGGAAATTGAAAAAGACGGAATTGCATCTCTTGAAAGAGGATATGCGGATGGCGTCACAGAAACCCTCGAACTCTTTTCAGAACTTCTGGGTTTTTCCCCTTTACCTAAAGACTTCATGATAAGCAATAATATCATTATCGGGCAAACTAACATGAGAGAGCCCGGAGAAACTCGCTTCGGACCGTTTTTTATCTACAGTATAATTCATAATACACTAAAGCTCTTTGATGAAAAAATCGGCATTACGGATAAAGAGAAAACCGAACTTCTCCATATGACAGCATCCGGAAAAGCAAAAGGTGCCAAGGAAGGACCGGCAGTATTTCAATATCTGACGGATGCCGTATTGAGCAAAAAGAAAAATCAGAGTTGATTCCGGTTATTTACCGGCTGAACTTTTACCCTGATTCTTTTCTTTGGAACCGGCTCTTTTTCCGGTAACAGTTCCGTTACCTGCAGGTCCTCTTCTTTTTGCGTGACGCCGGCTGAAAATAATCCTTTAATATGTTTTGCAATTGTTTCCATGGCAGCAGCTTTACGTTCTTCAGCAGCAACCCTTCTTTCAGCAGCATCGGCTATCCGTTTCTGGTTATTGGCAATCCCTTCCATTATCATTTTTAACGCCGGGAGATGCTCACCTGAGATAGCTTTTAAAAAAGCCCCATCGCCTGAATCCCTGTTCCTCTGTCTGTCAGGTCCTGGAAATTTACCGTCGTGCGGTTTCCGGTTCCTGTCAAAACGCTTACCGGTTCTGAGATTGTGAAGAAAATCGTCCATAAAATAAGTCCCCTTGAATTAGATTAACTGATTGATTAATGATTGAACCGAAACAGTGACCGAGTTTACAACAGACTCTATTCCCTATGATCGAATCCGCCCCGGGCGGACCGTTGTTTGCTGCAGGTAGCGAAATTCTTGTATAAAATTCCGTTATAGTCCGGCCTTCTTCCCGCAAGCCCCGACCTTTGAGGCGGGAAGCTTCAATCTTTTCCCTTCGGCAGGGTGTAAGTGAAACATTCAATGCTTTCTAAGCTTCTATCCGGATCTATCAATTTTCTATGGCAAATCATACACTAAATGAAAGGCATACATATTGAATTAAGAACGAAGGATTTTCCATGATATTAATGGAAAGTGGATAGTTGTTGCTAAAATATAGGCTGCAGAAATAAAAGTCAAGAAATGGTTTTTTATTCATTAAAAATACTTTGCCCTGGGTATACGTTTCTGCTATTAATCAGTTTCCATCCGGAAATGGCCCTTTTGTGCGATCTCGGCGTCAAACTGCGGGATTTCTTGTGCGGCATACATTGCGGCTTTCAATCAGATGTTATGTAAAGGTTCAAATATGAAAGATAAAAGAGGGTTATATTACTATCCTTTTCCTCAGAACAAAAAAATACGGATGTACGTCCGCAAGACAGGTGAAGAAATCTGTTTCAGACTATGGAATTCTGATGATTTAAAACTCTGGGAAGAACACGGATGGGTGCCCCACGGGGCAATTAAACAGGCCGCCGGAATATATGAGGGCGGCAGCTTTGATCCTGGTAAAGCTTATGATATTGAAATTGCACAAAACCTTATTACTGAACAGAGCACAGGAAAGTAATATTACACAAAATAATCGTTGTTGATTTGAAATGAAAATAGCGATCGCTCAAATTAATCCGGTAATAGGTGATTTTGAATACAATCTGAACCGGATAAAATATTATGCCGGGAAGGCCATATCTTCCTCATGTGATCTTGTGGTTTTTTCAGAACTCGTTGTTTCAGGCTATCCTCCCCGTGACCTTCTTGAAAATAAAGATTTTATCGAAAAAAACCTTGCATCCCTTTCAATGCTGATCAATGAAATTAAAGGGATTGGTGTAATCTGCGGCTTCGTAGATAAAAATCCGGATGATGAAGGAAAACCGCTTTATAACTCGGCTGTTCTGTTTGAAAACGGAAAAATACTTCAAAAAGTTAACAAAAGACTCCTTCCGACTTATGACGTGTTTGATGAAAGCAGGTACTTTGAAGCAGGTACAGAATGCAAATCCTATTCTTACAAAGGAGAAAAAATAGGGATTACCATATGTGAGGATGCCTGGAATGACGAGGATATTCTTAGAAAAAAAATCTACCATATAGATCCTGTCGACCTTTTGGCACAGGACGGTGCAAGCGTTATTATTAATATCTCTGCATCCCCTTTTCATATCGGGAAAAAAGAGTTCAGATGGAACATGTTCAGCTCTATTGCCCGCAAATATAAAGCCGCTTTTATCTTTGCCAATCAGGCTGGAGGAAACGACAGTATTCTTTTTGACGGGACCAGTTCTGCTTTTGACCGGCACGGTAAAATAAGAGCCCTTGCAAGGGATTTCGAAGAAGATATTATCTTTTACGATCACGAAGAAAAATCCGGCAGGTTCTTTGATGAAAACATGCATCATGCATCCGGCTCAGACAGTGAATCCGTTTTGAAGGCCCTTATTATGGGAACGCGTGATTATGTCACAAAATGCGGTTTTTCCAAAGTAGTGCTGGGATTAAGCGGCGGAATAGATTCAGCACTCACAGCCTTCATCGCGGCAAGCGCTTTGGGCCCCGAAAATGTCCTTACGGTATTCATGCCATCTGCATACACATCAAAAGAAAATTATAAAGATACTAAAAAACTCGCAGAAAATATCGGGACAAGGCTAGAATTGATTCCAATAGATAGTTTATTCGGGGAATTTGTGAGGCTTATCGCCCCCTCTTTCAAAGAGAGCGAACCCGGAATAACGGAACAGAATTTACAGGCAAGGATCAGGGGAACTATCCTTATGGCGTTGTCAAACAGGGAAGGCCGGATTCTCCTTTCAACGGGAAACAAGTCTGAACTTGCCGTTGGCTATTGCACGCTATACGGGGATATGAACGGAGGCCTTGCCGTAATATCAGATATACCCAAAACCTTTGTTTATGAACTTGCGCATTTTATAAACCGTGAAAAAGAAATTATTCCGGCAAGCATAATAGATAAAGCCCCTTCTGCCGAGTTGAAGCCGGATCAAACCGATCAGGACGATCTGCCGCCCTATGAGGTACTCGATTCAATATTAAAAGGATATATCGAAGATTTAAAAGGAGCAGATGAACTGGTTTCCAGAGGCTTTGATCCTGAAATCGTGGAAGATGTGATATCGAGGGTTGACAGGAATGAATACAAACGGCATCAGGCCGCTCCCGGCCTTAAAGTCACAACAAAGGCTTTCGGTTACGGGAGAAGATACCCCCTTGCCCAGAGATATAATAGAAGCCTGCTCAAAAAATGACGGCTTCTTAAAAAGTTATTCTGCTGTGTTGCGCTTCATCTTTCGTCATTGCAGCGTACTTCTATGTACGCTTCATTCCTCAAGATTCGCGCGCCTTGCATAATGAGCTTTTTACTTTGCCGTCGAAATTAAGAGTTTTTGCGAGTCCACCAAAAAATGGTTAAAGGGGATTTTTGCAAGGGTCTTATATTATTCCTTTTTCACCGAATTCCCTTATCTTCTCGTCATTATAACCAAGTTCACGAAGTATATCCCCCGTATTTTCCCCGAAACCAGGCGGCGGTGTACGAACAGAACCGGGAGTTCCGCTGAGCTTGACAGGAATGCCGAGGATTTTTCTTTTTTTGCCGTCTTTTCCCGATATCTCGATAACCATCTCTCTTTCAGCAAAAAGCGGGTCTTCAAGGACCTCCGGCAAATTCTGAACCCTTCCCCAGCATACATCTTCCGATGAAAGGATCACCGACCACTCATCCAGAGTCTTTTTCTTAAAGGCCGTTCTCATAAAATCAATTAATTCAGCCCTTTTTGTTTCATCATACTGAAGAGCGGCATATTCCGGAACCTCCATGATTTCACACAGCCTTTTCCAGAAGCGGTTTTCAACGGCTCCTATTGAAAGGTAACGCCCGTCGGCGGTCTCATAAGTGCTGTAACAGGCATAGCGGTGGGACAGAAAAAAATCCCCGCGCCTTGCTATCTGTCCTGAAATCTCCTGATAAAATAGAGGGACAGGCATAAGAGCTACCATTCCGTCAGTCATTGATATATCTATGTACTGCCCTGCGCCTGTCTTCTCCCTCGCGTACAGGGCAAGAAGAATCCCGATGGCGGCATTCATCCCTCCGCCGGCTATATCTGCTATCTGGACGCCCGGAATGGCCGGAGCTTTATCGGGTTCTCCGATCAGATCAAGGACTCCTGAAAAACTCAGGTAATTAGCATCGTGCCCGACCCTGTCCCTGTACGGCCCGGTCTGGCCATAGCCGGTTATTGAACAGTATATTATCCCGGAATTAATTTTGCGGACCGACTCATAATCTATTCCCAGCTTGTTGACAACACCCGGCCTGAATCCTTCCATAAAGACATCAGCATCTTTGATCAGCCTGAAGAATATTTCTTTTCCTTCCTGCGTCTTCAGATTAAGCGACATATGTTCCTTATTCCTGTTCACAGGATCAAAGAAAAGGCCGTCCGCCAGAAAACGCCTGTCTTCAACTGCGATTATCCTTGCCCCGTGATCACCAAGTATCATGGAACAGTAGGGACCCGGCAAAAGGCGGGACATATCTAATACTTTTATTCCGGATAACGCGCCTTTAATAATCATTTCTCCTCCGGTTATATTTATTGAAGCTCACTGCCCTTTGAAAACTGGCTTCCTCTTTTCGAGGAACGCACCGACAGCCTCTATCAGATCTTCTGACGGAAGCACCGCAGAGTTTTTCTGGGCAACATACTTCAGCCCCGGATAAACACCGTTGTCTCTGCTGAATAGAATAACGTCCTTAACTCCCTGTACCGCCAATGGCGGATTCTCCGAAATGCTCAAGGCAATGTTTCCGGCCTCTCTTTCAAGTTCCTCCCTGTCTTCACAAAGCCTTGTAATAAAACCTGTCTGCAATGCTTCCTTTGCTGAAAAATCCCGCCCGGTGAGCGCGAGTTCCCTGAACCATCCGTCGCCGATTATGTGGGGAAGCCGCTGAAGGGTTCCAAGATCGGCGATTATAGCCATTCTTGTCTCCCGGATGCTGAAAATCGCATCTTTTGACGCAATGCGGATATCACAGGCACAAAGCAGGTCAACCCCGCCCCCTATGCAGTGCCCGTGAACTGCCGCAATCACCGGCTTACGGCACCTTTCTATTATATTCATGCTTTCCTGAAGCTCAAGTATCTTGATGCGTGTGGTATCCCGTGAACCGGCAGAGCCGTTCCCGAGAATATCCCCGGCTTCCATAAGATCAAGCCCTGCCGTAAAACTCTTCCCTTCGGCGTTGATGATAACTGCCCGGATTTCAGGGTCTTTGTCAAACTTTTCAAAATGTCCGGCAATTCCTTCGAAAAAAGCAAAATCCATGGCATTCAGCTTTTCCGGCTTGTTAAAGGTCATCCATACGATGTGGCCGTCTTGTTTTATTCTAAAAGGATCTTTTTTATCCATATTCTCTCCGTATATTTGCGCCTGTATTTGTTAAGAAGGCCCGGTCTTTCTTCTCCCCTTGCACCAAAGCTGATAAGTTTTAGAGTTTACCCTCTTTTATTTCTTTCTTGCCCGACGCAAGACCATCTTTATAGCACTTCTTGCCGTACCAGTCGATCTGCCTGCATATACCTCTGATAATGCTCACTTCTCTTGCGCGAAGTTCCATGCGTGTAAAAAAATGGCGCAGCTTGTTCATCCAGTAATCGGGGTTTTCCGGATTAATATAGTCAATTCTGACGAGTATATCCTTTACATTGTCGTACATTCCGTCAAGCTCAAAGCGGGTTGCAAGGCGCGGGGCGAATTTCACCTTGTCTTCGATTCCTGCAAGGAATATTTCATAGCATATGATCAGGACAGCCTGTGAAACATTCAGTGATGAAAAATCAGAAGCCGGAATATTAACAAGTTCATGACACAACCGGATATCCTCGTTTAAAAGTCCTCGATCTTCAGGACCAAAAAGAACAGCAATTCTGTTTTTCTTTGATATTCCAACAAGGTTACCGGCCATTTCTGAAGGAGAAGAGATTGTGACTCGCTCTCCTCCTAAACGGGCTGTGGTGCCGACGACATAGTTATACGGAGCAAGAGCCTCTCTGAGATGTTCGTACATTTCTATTTTATCAACAACATCTGAAGCAGCATGGGTTGCCAGTTTCCTGACTTTTTCAATGTCAAAATTTTCAGGGGCAACTACAACAAGTGTTTTTAAGCCCATGTTGCACATTGCTCTTGCAGCAGCCCCGATATTTTCAGAATACCGGGGCCGGACCATGACTATCGATAAATTGTCAGAATTTATACCTGCTGTCATCAACCGAAAATTTCAAAGCTGTTGAAAAAGTATCCTATTTCAAAGACTGCCGATTGAGGTGAATCGGAACCATGCACAATATTTTTTTCTATCTCTGTTGCAAAATCAGCGCGAATTGTTCCGGGAGCAGCCTCCTTGTAATTTGTCGCACCCATTAATTCCCTGTATTTTGAAATTACATTCTCGCCCTCAAGCACCATTACCACGACAGGACCTGATGACATGAAATCGGTTAAGCTGCCGAAAAAAGGGCGTTCCTTATGTACGGCGTAAAAACCCTGAGCCTCTGTTTTGGTCATATGAATCATCTTCATGGCGACTATTTTAATATTGTTTTTTTCAAAGCGTTTTACAACCTCACCAATCAATCCTCTCGAGACTCCATCCGGTTTGATAATAGACAATGTTCTTTCCATATTTATAAAATCCTTTCAAAGGTAATTTAGTGTCCGGAGCCATACCAGAAGCAAACATTCAAGTCAACAACCGGATGTTGTGTATCTCTGCGCCTGTTCGAATAAATACCTTTGCAGAACATCTTATATATCGCCATATCCCACGACATGACGAATGTGAGTTATTCAAAGCTTTCGAAAAACACCCGTCTCTTTTTATTGACGATAATATTATAATCTGGTAGTTTTTAAAAAACAATTAACACATTATGAATATTGCGGCGACATAATGCAGACAACAGAACAGAAAAAAATAATCAGGATTTGCGTGATAGACGGGCAGGGCGGCGGAATCGGAAGCGCTATAATCAAAAGATTAAAAGATGCCGTTTGCGAAACGATTGAACTTCTTGCCCTCGGCACAAATGCGATTGCGACATCCCAGATGCTAAAAGCCGGTGCAAACCGTGGCGCGTCGGGTGAAAACGCAATAGTACAGACCGTTAAACTGGTTGATATCATAATCGGGCCTGTCGGCATCGTGCTTGCCCATTCCATGATGGGGGAGGTAACGCCGGGAATTTCTGAGGCTGTTTCAGCCAGCCCGGCAAGGAAGCTTCTCATACCACTCTCACAG